>CAXYUC010000099.1:0-15904 GCA_964292075.1 uncultured Mycolicibacter sp. | reverse complement strand
CCCGAGCGAGACCTCGGAGGAGGCGCCCCCCGAATTGGGTTCGCTGTGGGACGCACCGCCGGCCGGCCCGGACCTGCAGGATTCGGCGCCAGCTGGCGCCCCCTCGCTGCTGCAACGCGTTCGCGACCGCATCCACGGCCTACCCGGCCGCTGAATCAGGCTCCGTCGGCCGAGACGGCGCCCGAGAAGGACACCGTCACCTCGTCGGCGACTTGCATGGCTCCCATGAGCATCGAGTAGCGCCGCACACCGAAGTCGCTGTGCAGCACCCGGCTGTCGCCGGTGACCTGCCAGGAGCCGTCCGGTTGACCGGTCACCCGAGTCTCGATGACGTGCGGCTTGCGCCGGCCACAGATCTCCAGCTCTCCGGTCAGCCGATAGCCGTCATCGGTCGGTTCGACGTCGCTGGATCCGAACCGGATCAGTCGATGCTTGTTGCTGTCCAGGCATTTGAGTGCATTGCTGCGGATCAGCGCCTTCTCCGGTGCGGTCAGCGGCGTCATTCCGCCGTCGCCGCGCAATACGCGCAGCGAGTCCACCTCGACGGTCAGCTCCACGGCCGTAGGCCGGCCGCCGGACGACGACACGGTTGCGTCCCAGCGTTCCATCTCGATGGTGAGCCGATGGCCCATCTTTGCCGCCCGCCCCGCCACACCGGTGCGGACCAGTAGCTGGCCGTGTGATGCGTCGAGCTGCCACTGCGTTCCGGTCATCCGCGGCACTCTAGCGGGCCGGGCCCGCGGGCTTTCGCCGGATTCGCGCTGGCGTGCGACGAACACCCGTTAGTCTCTGACGATTGATCCGGGACCCAGCCGCAGCTGTGGTCCCCGCGGGCGCCGCGGGCGCAGCCGCAGTTACCGGCGCGCCGGCCGCCGGCGCCTACCCGGGTGACGTGCCGGGTATGGTCGACGGCCAGCGCCAGCACGATGCCTGCTACAGCTGGGAGCGCTTCATCTACGGCCATGGCCCCAACGGCCAAGCGCTGGCATGCCACTTCATCGCCAACCAGTGGCCGCCCCAGGAGACCGGGTTCTGGGTGATCTCCTACCCGCTCTACGGGGTGCAGGACATCGGTTCGCCGTGCCCGAACCCGCAGTCGGCCGCGCAATCACCCGACGGGCTGCCGTTGTTGTGCCTGGGCGCGCGGGGCTGGCAGCCCGGTATCTACACCGGAGGCATCGGCCCCTACTTCCCGCCGGGGATCGCCCAGGTCGGGTAGACCCGCCCGACGCATCCGCCGGTCAGGCTCTGCCCAGACTGGTGCGCTAGCTTCGAGCGGACGACGGCCGCTCACGGTAAGGAGCAGCGCAGCATGCAACTGGGGATGATCGGTCTGGGCCGAATGGGCGCCAATCTCGTTCGGCGGATGGTCGACGGCGGTCATGAATGCGTCGTCTACGACCACAACGCCGACGCGGTCAGCGCATTGGCCACCGAGGCCAACACCACGGGGGTGTCGTCGTTGGCCGAGCTCGCGGCGCAGCTGTCCGCTCCGCGGGTGGTGTGGGTGATGGTGCCCGCCGGTGCCATCACCACGGGAGTCATCGAAGAACTAGCCGGCACCCTGTCGGCGGGCGACATCGTCATCGACGGCGGAAACTCCTATTACCGCGACGACATCGCGCACGCAAAGATATTGGCCGACAAGGGTATTCATCTGCTCGATTGCGGTACCAGTGGCGGCGTGTGGGGTCGCGAACGGGGTTACTGCCTCATGGTCGGCGGGGATCGGGCGGCGTTCGACCATGTCGAGCCGATCTTCGCCACCGTGGCTCCGGGGGTGAACGCGGCCCCGCGCACCCCGGGGCGCGAGGGCGAGATCTCGCAGGCCGAGAACGGTTACCTGTACTGCGGCCCGTCGGGGGCCGGGCACTTCGTGAAGATGGTGCACAACGGTATCGAGTACGGGATGATGGCCTCGATTGCCGAGGGGCTCAACATCTTGCACCACGCCAACATCGGCAAACGGGACCAGCAGGGTGATGCCGAAACCGCGCCGTTGAGCAATCCCGAGTTCTATCAGTACGACATCGACATCGAGCAGGTCACCGAGGTCTGGCGGCGGGGCAGCGTGATCGGTTCCTGGCTGCTGGATCTGACCGCCAGCGCGTTGCAGCAGTCGCCGGCGTTGGAGGAATTCGCCGGCCGGGTCTCCGATTCCGGCGAGGGCCGGTGGACCGTTATCGCCGCCATCGACGAGGGCGTCCCCGCTCCGGTGCTCACCACCGCGCTGTATGCGCGGTTCGCCTCCCGCCAGTTGTTCGAGTTCGGCGCGAAGGTGCTCTCGGCCATGCGCAAGCAGTTCGGCGGGCACGACGAGAAGTCGGAGTGACCGGCCCGGCCTGAACGCCGCAGAGCGGTCCCACCGATCCTGGCCGCTCTGCGCCCTGACGTGCCAGTATGGGGAATGCCGCGGCGACGGCGGGAAACCCAGATAACTGGTGCTCCGGTGCTGGCCGGTAGCGACAGGGCGACCGTGCGGGTGATCGCCCTGATCGTGCTGTTGTTCGCGGCCGGCGCCACGACTCGCGGGTATCTTCCCGGCACCGCGCCCGAGCCGCGCCGCACCAGCGCCGCAGGCACGGTGGAACCGATTGTGTTGGCGGCGCTGTTGGCGGTCTCCGGTGCCATCATCGCGGTCGCTGTCGTGCACCGGACCCGCCATCAACGCGCGAGGGCCGGCAGCATCGGCCAGCTGTCCCTGACCGCTGGAGCCGGCGGAGGACCGGTCTGGCGCGCGGTGCTGATCGGGGTGGCGGCGCTGGCGTTGTGGCTGCTGACGATTCTGCTGCTGGCCAAGCTCGGCGGCGGGCACCGTGTCGAGATCCCGACGGAGGTGCCCGGGACGGGTCAGACATCGCCGGGCACACCCGGCGCACCGTCGCCGCCGCCGTCGGGGGCGCCCGGCGGATTGACCGGTGGCGCATCGGCCTATCTGCTGGCCGTCGCAACCCTGCTGCTGGCTCTGTTCGCCACCGCGGTCGTCGCCGCACGCGCCCGGCGCCCGCATCACCCACCGCCCGAGGCGATCGTGATACCTACGACGGCGAGCGAGCCGAGTGCCGGCGAAAACCTCCTCAGGGCAACGGAACTCGGCCTGTCCCGGATCGTCGATCGCAGTCGTGAGCCACGGGCGGCGATCATCGCCTGCTACGCGGTGATGGAACACCACCTCGGCGCCGTTTCCGATGTCGCACCGCGTGCCTTCGACACCCCCACCGAAGTGCTGGCGCGAGCTGTCGAACACCATGCGGTGCCCGCGGACAACGCGACCCGGCTGGTGGAGCTGTTCAGCGAGGCGCGTTTTAGCGCCCACCTGATGACCGAGTCCGATCGCGCCGATGCGATCGCCGCGCTGCGGCGGGTTCTCGACGAATTGCGGAATCCACGATGAAAACGCTTGCTCTGCAGGGTGTTCTGCTGATCGCCGGCGCTGAACTGGTGGCGCTGAGCAGCCACCAGCGTCAGCTGCTGCTCGGGGCGGCGGCCCTCGCGGTCGCGCTGCCGGTATTCGGGGTCCGGCGTCTGCTGACCACCGGAGGTTCGAGGCCACCCGCCGAGCCGGTGGTTACCGATGAGCCCGGGGAGGCCCTGCGCCGGTGGCGGTCCGGCACCGAAGCCCGAATCCGCTGGTCGGAATCGAGCCGAGCAGATTGGGATCGGCGGTGGCGGCCGATCCTGGCTCGACGGTACGAGGTCTCCACCGGCCAGGGCAGGGCCAAGGACCCCGCTGCGTTCGGTGCCACCGGGGCGCTGTTGTTCGGCGACGAGCTGTGGCCGTGGGTCGATCCGGGCAATGTGGCGCCCACCGGAGACAGGGGGCCCGGCCCCGGACGCGCTGTGCTGGAGGAGATCCTGTGCCGCATGGAGGAGCGATGAGCACCGGGCTGTCCGGCGCGGCGGCCACCACCGGGGAACGCTGCACCGCGGTGCTCGACGAGATCGAACGAGCCGTGGTGGGCAAGCGGTCCGCGCTCACCCTCATTCTGACCACAGTGCTCGCCGGCGGGCATGTGCTCATCGAGGACTTGCCGGGCCTGGGCAAGACCTTGATCGCACGGTCGTTCGCGGCCGCGCTCGGACTGGACTTCATCCGGGTGCAGTTCACCCCGGACCTGCTGCCCGCCGACCTGCTCGGCACGACCGTCTACGACATGTCCTCGGGCCGTTTCGAGTTCCGTCGCGGGCCGATCTTCACCCACCTGGTGCTGGCCGACGAGATCAACCGGACACCGCCCAAGACTCAGGCGGCCCTTCTGGAGGCGATGGCTGAAGGCCAGGTCAGCATCGATGGCAACACGCATCGCTTGCCGTCGCCGTTCATCGTGCTGGCCACCGACAACCCGATCGAGTACGAGGGCACCTACCCGCTGCCGGAGGCGCAACTGGATCGGTTCGCGATCAGGCTGCGCCTGGGCTATCTCTCGGAGCAGGGCGAGGCGGCCATGTTGCGCCGGCGTCTGGACCGCGGCGCCTCCTTAACGGCGGTGCACAAGGTGATCGACGCCGAGGACCTGGTGGCGATGCGCGAATCGGTGGAACAGGTCAGTGTCCACGACGACGTGCTGCGCTACGTGGTGTCGCTGGCCACCGGAACCCGGCGCCACCCGCAGGTGGCGGTGGGGGCCAGCCCGCGGTCGGAACTCGATCTGGTCCAGCTCGCTCGGGCCCGCGCCCTGCTGCTCGGCCGCGACTACGTGATCCCCGAGGACGTCAAAGCCCTGGCCACGTCGGCGATCGCGCACCGGATCACGCTACGGCCGGAGATGTGGGTGCGCCGAGTCCAGGGCGCCGATGTGGTGGAGGAGCTGCTGCGGCGGCTGCCGGTGCCGCGCACCCCGGAGGCGACGCCGACGTGACGCAAGACCCCGACCTGTTCGAGATGGACGTCGTCATGCATTGGCAGGCATCAGCATTCGCCAAGGCGGTGGCCAGCGGTGCCGCGCTGGCTCTAGTGGTGGCCGTGGGTGCATCGCGCTGGCAGCTGATTGCCTTCGCCGCGCCATTGCTGGCAGTGCTGTGCTCGCTGGACAGTCAGCGACCCGTTGCCGCGTTGCGGATATACGCCACACCGGCGGTGCAACGCTGCTTCGAAGCCGAGTCCGTCGAATTGGCTGTCAGCGCAACGGCATCGAATTCCGATGTGGCTCGCGTGGGTCTGGTGGTGTCGGCGCATCCGGCACTTGCTCTCGAGATCGCTGAGTCCACCGTCGCGTCCGAGTGCCGAAAAGCGGTAACTGCCATCGCCGGACGCTGGGGCCGGTATCCCATTGGTGTCACCGTGGGTGCCGTGGGCCGAGGTGGTCTGCTGGTCGGGACGGGAACCGTCGACGTCGCCGAGGTCACCGTGTTCCCGCTGGCGCCGCCGCAGTCCACGCCGGTCCCGCACAGTGACCTGCTCGACCGGGTCGGAACCCACCTGACCCGGCATACCGGCCGCGGGGTGGAGTACGCCGACATCCGCGCCTATGTGGCCGGCGATCCGCTGCGTTCGGTGAATTGGCCGGTCAGCGCACGACGCGGGAGCCTGCATGTGACCCAGCGGTTGACCGATCGCGGCGCCGACGTGGTGGTGCTGATCGACGCCTACCCGCAGCCTGCCGGCCCGGCGACCGCGGCAACCGAGCGGTCGGTCCTGGGCGCGGCGCAGGTGGTGCAGACCGCCTTGCGCAATGGCGATCGTGCCGGGGTGGTCATTCTTGGTGGCCGCCACCCGCGGTGGACCGGCGCGGAGATCGGGCAGCGCCAGTTCTATCGCATCGTCGACGCTGTTCTGGGTGCCGGCGACAAAGTCGAGTCGACCACCGGCACGCTGGCACCCCGGGCCGCGGTCCCGGCGGGCGCGGTGATCATCGCCTTCTCCACGCTGCTGGACACCGAATTCGCGCTGGCACTGACCGATCTGCGCAAGCGGGGCCACGTGGTGCTCGCGGTCGACGTACTGGGCGGCTCGCCGTTCGAGAACGACCTGGATCCGTTGGTGGTCCGGATCTGGACGTTGCAGCGCAGTGCCATGTATCGCGACATGGCCACCGTCGGCGTCGAGGTCACCTCATGGCCGTACGAACAGCCACTCGAACAGGCGATGCGCTTGGGTACGCAGCGGCGCAGACCCGCGACGGTGCGTTGATGGCACGGTCGTCCGGAGTCGACTCGCCGCTGTCGCTGGCGATGTCGGGCCTGTGCGGTCTGGCGATGGCAGCGGTCGCCGGTGCGGGCGCCTCGGGCCTGGCGACGATTGCGGCGCTGCTGGCCGCCGGCACGGTGCTACTCGGGCTCCGGTGGCGAGTCGCGGCAACGATGGCGGTGCTGTTAGCGGTCGTCGCGATCGGCCTGTCCGATCCGCCCACCGTCGCGGCGGCGGTGGCCGGTCTGGCCGCGGTCGGCTACCTTACGCTGCGGCACGTCGGTGTGATGCCGCTTCCGACGTTGATCTTCGCGGTCGGGTTCACCGTCGCGGGGTTAGTCGCGACGGCGTTCCCGTGGCAGCTTCCTTGGCTACCGCTGCTGGCGCCGTTCGCGGTATTCGGCCTTTACGCCGTTGCCGCACAACCGTTTCTGCGCACGTCTGGAGGCGCCGAGCGGTAGCCGATCAGACGCCCGATGCCTCGTTGAGGGCTTCCAGGGTGCCGGTGGCCTCGAGGTACTCCTGAATCCACCGCTCGATGACGGTCGCGGTCTTCTCCACCTTGGTGAACTGGCCGACAACCTGACCGACCGGGTTGAACGCGACGTCGACGCTCTCGTTCGGGTACTTGTTCGTCGCACGCACGGCCATACCGGAGACCATGTACTGCAGCGGCATTCCCAGCGGCTTCGGGTTCTCCGGAGCTTCCCAGGCCTCGGTCCAGTCGTTGCGCAGCATCCGGGCCGGCTTGCCGGTGAAGGAGCGGCTGCGCACGGTGTCGCGGCTGCCCGCCTTGATGTACGCCGCGTGCTGGGCCTCGGTGTTCGAGGACTCTTCGACCATCAGCCACTGCGAACCGGTCCACGCGCCCTGCGCGCCCAATGCCAGGGCCGCCGCGATCTGCTGGCCGCTGCCGATGCCGCCCGCCGCCAGCACCGGTACCGGTGCGACTGCCTTGACGACCTCGGGCCACAGCACGATCGAGCCCACCTCGCCGCAGTGGCCGCCGGCCTCGCCGCCCTGAGCGATGACGATGTCCACACCGGCCGCGGCGTGCTTCTGTGCCTGTCGGGCAGAGCCGCACAGCGCGGCGACCTTGCGGCCCGCCTCGTGGATGTGCTTGATCATGTCCGCCGGGGGAGTCCCGAGCGCGTTGGCGATCATCGTCACCTTCGGGTGCTGCAGCGCGACCTCGACCTGCGGAGTGGCGGTCGCCTCGGTCCAGCCGAGCAACTGCAGGCTGTCCGCGTCAGCGCCCTCGACCGGCACACCGTGGTCGGCGAGCAGCTTCTTGCCGAAGTCGAGGTGCTGCTGGGGCACCAGCTTGCGCAGCGAGTCGGCCAGATCCTCGGCGGACTGCCCGGAGTCCATACCCTCGTACTTGTTCGGAATGACGATGTCGACACCGTACGGGTGGTCGCCGATGTTCTCGTCGATCCACTTCAGCTCGATCTCGAGCTGCTCCGGGGTAAAGCCCACCGCGCCCAGCACCCCGAAGCCGCCGGCCTTACTCACCGCGACGACAACGTCGCGACAGTGGGTAAAGGCGAAGATCGGGAACTCGATGCCGAGTTCGTCGCAGAGGGGAGTGTGCATGACGGACTCCTTCACGGGGCGTGGAATCGAAGTGAAACGTGTTCTAATTAAGTACCAGACGCGGCATCACGAGGCCAGTCGGGCCTAGGTGTGCTGGTGAAACCTAACACTACCGGCAATCGTGTCTTAGGGCAGCGGGTAGCTCAGCGAGTAGAAAATGCGCGCAGCACCGCCACCCCGAAACCGGCGGCGCGTCGCAACGATCGCCCGCCGGTGCGACCCGGGCCGGTGATGCGCAGCACCGGCCACCCGTGCTGGGCAGCCAGTGCTGCCAGTCGGGGCCGGGGATTGACCGGCCGGGGTCGGCCGACCAGCGCCATCAGGGCCGCGTCCTCGTCGCCGTCAGCGTAGAAGAAGCTCTGGGCGAGGTCGATCCCGTTAGCGGCGCAGAAATCCTGCACGGTGGCCGCCTTCTGCGCGCCCCACACCACAGGTTTGACGATGTCACCGGTGAGCACGCCCCGTTCGTCCAGCTCGAAGCGATTGCAGAGCACCTGCGGGATGCCCAAGAACCGGGCCACCGGTTCGGCGTGGATGGTCAGTGCCGAGGAGCTCAGCACCACGGTGTGGCCACGTTGCTGATGTGCCCGCACGATCTGGTGCATGTGCGGGTAGATCCGGCTCGTGATGTGGTCGACGAACAGTCGTGCGCCGACCTCGTTGAGTTCGCTGATGGACTCGCCGCGCAGATAACCCGCTGCCCGCACCAGCAATCGTTCGAATTGCATACGACCCAGGCGATACCGCACGGCGGCCTCGACGACGCCGAACACCTCACCGGCACGGGCTTGGCGTCGACGGATCCGGTCGCCGGCATGCGCGGTGGCGGTGAACCCGGAGACCAACGTGCCGTCCAGGTCGAAGAACGCCCCGATCCGCGCGCCCGATTCGACCCTGGCGACGTCGGCGATCGGATCGCTCGGTACTGCGGTCATCGCCGTCGATATTACGTCGGCGCCGCGCGGCCCGGGGTGGTCACGCACCGCGCCACAAGAGAACGTATCTGGGCAGCTGATAGCGTGTTCGGCCTATGCGAAAAGAGGGTCGGCTTCATGACCAGTGAGACCACCGCGACCGACGCGCGGGAAGCCTTGTCGGAAAAGGCAGAGCAGCAAGGCTGGCGGCGTACCCAGCGCGAGCGTGTCGATGTCTACAGCCGCGGCATCTACCACGTTCACGCCATTTGGCGCGACAACAACGTCCTCAACGGCGGAGCTCACTACGAGGACTCCGTTCTGCTGACTTACACCACCGAACTCGCGAAGGTTCAGAGCTGGTTGGCCCGCTGACTCCGGCTCGGTAACTGCCGCGGCTCCGGTTCGCAACGGTTGCATAACCGCCCCTCGTGTCACACAGGCAACAGTTTTCACACGGCTAACTTCGGTTCCGACCTTGTTGTTGGGATTGGGAGAAGCCATGTCACGCATTCGTAAGTACCTGACCGTTGCGGCCGGAGCCGCTGCAGGTCTGTTCCTGGGGGCGCTGGCGTCCAGCGCCACCGCTAACGCCGACACCCTGCCGATCAACCCCGGGCTGCCCGGCGTGGTCGAGCAGATGGTCGCGTCCTCGACGAGCATTCCGCAGCAGTTGCTGCAGACCACCACGTCGGCGCTGAGCGGCACCACCTTCGCTCCGCCCGCGGCACCCGCTCAGTCGCCGCTGGCCACCGCGACCTTCAACGTGCCGCCCTCGCCGAGCGCGATGCCGCAGCAGCAGGCCTCAGCCACCGGCCTGCCCGGATTGGGGAACCTTCCGGCCAGCCTGAGCTCGGTGCTGCCGTTCCCGATGCCGAACTTCGGTGGTCCGGCACCGGTGGCTGCGGCGCCGACGGCGTTCGCGCCCAGCGGCTACCTGCCGACCGTTCCGGTTGCTCCGGCGTCGCCGATGGAGGTCATGCTGATTCCCGGCTTGCCCTGACGCCGACTGCGTAATCTCGGACCGGTGAGCGCACGCGCAGGAATCGTCGTCACCGGTACCGAGGTACTCACCGGACGTGTGACCGACCGGAACGGACCGTGGTTGGCTGACCGGCTCCTAGAACTGGGAGTCGAGTTGGCGCACATCACGATCTGTGGCGACCGGCCCAGGGATATCGAGAGTCAGCTGCGGTTCCTGGCCGCCGAGGGTGTGAACTTGATCATCACCAGCGGCGGCCTGGGACCGACGGCCGACGACCTGACAGTCGAGACCGTCGCCCGGTTCTGCGGCCGCGACATCGTGCTCGACGACGCACTGGAAGCCCGGATCGCCGACATCATCAAACCGATGATGGCGCGCTACACCGGTCCGGGCGCTCCGGATTTCGCGACGGTCCGGGCGGCCAACCGCAAACAGGCGATGGTTCCGGCCGGCGCGACGATTCTGGACCCGGTGGGCACCGCGCCCGGCGTGGTGGTGCCCGGCACGCCGACGGTCGTGGTGCTGCCTGGGCCGCCTCGTGAGCTGCAGCCGATGTGGCACAAGGCAATCGAGACGGCCGCGGTCCAGGAGGCATTGGCCGGGCGGACGCATTACAAGCAGCAGATGATCCGGATGTTCGGCTTGCCCGAATCCGGTCTGGCCGACACGCTGCGACACGCGCAAGATGCCATCGGCGACTTTCACCGGCTGGAGATCACCACCTGCCTGCGCCGCGGCGAACTGGAGATCGTCACCCGCTACGAGCCGGACGCCGCCGGAGCCTACGAGCAATTGCTGGCACTGCTTCGCGAACGGCATTCCCGGGCCATCTTTTCCGAGGACGGTTCGCAGATCGACGATCTGGTCGCGGCGTCGTTGGCCGGCCGGCGGATCGCGACCGCCGAATCCTGCACCGCCGGCCTGCTGGCGGGCCGGCTGGCCGACCCGCCGGGCGCCTCGAACTACTTGGCCGGCGGGGTGGTGTCCTACTCCAACGAGGCCAAGATCGAACTGCTCGGCGTCGACGCGGCATTGATCGCCGAACACGGAGCGGTGTCCGAGCCGGTGGCCGAGGCCATGGCCGCGGGTGCACTGCGCCGCTTCGGCGCCGACACCGCGGTGGCGATCACCGGTATCGCCGGGCCTGGCGGCGGAACGCCGGACAAGCCGGTGGGCACGGTGTGTTTCTGTGTGGCGCTGGGGGACGGCCGGATGACCACCCGGACCACCCGGTTGCCGGGGGAGCGGGCCGACGTCCGGGAACGCTCGACGACGGTGGCGATGCATCTGCTGTACCGCGCACTGTCAACCGGCTGATTCCTGCCCCGGCCGGTGGTATGAACATCACACCGAGGAGTTGCAGGTGTGAACACACAGTGGGCGTGGTTGAGCGGTTCGGGGTACTGGCTGGGGAGACTGGTCCTCGAACGCGGGATCGCGGCCATCTACGTCGTCGCTTTTATCGCGGCCGCACGGCAGTTCCGCGCCCTGATCGGCGAGCACGGCATGATGCCGGTGCCGCAGTACGTGCGGCGTCGACCGTTTCGACTGACGCCCAGCATCTTTCATCTGCACTACTCGGATCGCTTCTTCGCGTCCGTGTGCTGGCTGGGTGCGGGACTGGCTGCGGCTCTGGTGGTGGGCGCCGGAGAGTTGGTACCGCTGTGGACGGTAATGGCGATCTGGCTGCTGCTGTGGGGGCTGTATCTGTCGATCGTCAACGTCGGTCAGACGTGGTATGCGTTCGGCTGGGAATCGATTCTCCTGGAAACCGGGCTGCTGGCGGTCTTCTTGGGCAACGACCGCGTTGCGCCGCCGGTGCTGGTCATGTGGCTGGCCCGCTGGCTACTGTTCCGCATCGAGTTCGGCGCGGGGCTGATCAAGTTGCGCGGCGATTCCTGCTGGCGTGACTTGACCTGCCTGTACTACCACCACGAGACCCAGCCGATGCCGGGGCCGTTGAGCTGGTTCTTCCACCAGCTGCCCAAACCGCTGCACCGAATAGAGGCAGCGGGCAACCATGTCGCCCAACTGGTAGTTCCGTTCGGCTTGTTCGCTCCGCAGCCCATCGCCGGTGTGGCCGCCGGGATCATCATCATCACCCAGTTGTGGCTGGTCGCCTCCGGCAACTTCGCCTGGCTGAACTGGATCACGATCGTCTTGGCAGCCGGAGCTCTCAACGAATCCTGGTTGACCGGAATGATTTCGGGCCTGCAACCACCGGCCATGCCGCAGGCCCCGATCTGGTTCGCCGCGCTGGTGATGGTGTACGCGGCCGCGGTCGTGGTACTGAGCTACTGGCCGGTGCGCAACATGGCATCGCGTAATCAGCGCATGAATGCCAGCTTCAACCCGCTTCATCTGGTCAACAGCTACGGTGCGTTCGGGACCGTCGGGCGCTCCCGTAGGGAGCTGGTGATCGAGGGAACAGCGGAGGCTGAGCTCACCGCGCGAACGCCTTGGTGCGAATACCAGTTCAAGGGTAAACCCGGTGCGGTGGACCGACGTCCGCGTCAATGGGCGCCCTACCATCTGCGGCTGGACTGGCTCATGTGGTTCGCCGCGCTCTCGCCGCGGTACGGGCTGGCATGGCGCGACGCGCTGCTGCAACGGTTACTGCGTAACGACCGCGACACGTTGCGTCTGTTGCGCCACAACCCGTTTCCGGACAGTCCGCCGCGCTTCGTGCGAATACTGCTCTACGAGTATCGCTTTACCACGTGGGCCGAACGACGACGCGACGGAGCGTGGTGGCATCGCAGCCTGGTAGGCGTCTATCTGTCGCCGGTCTCGGCGGGCGGGGAGGCCGCGCCGCCGAGCCCTCGTTAGTGGCGCGCCGGGCATCCCCCCTCGGGCCAATCGTCGATGGGCGGTGGTTGTTCCTCGGGCAGATCGCCGGCCTTGTCGGGTGTCGGGTTGGACCGGGTGTGGTAGTCGATGACGGCTTCGATGAAGTGAAACGGGTTCACTCGGGGTTGGCCGCGTTCAAGTTTCGGTGGGGGAATCCATGCGACGCGGCCGTCGTCTCCGAGGGTGGTGGTCCAGCCTTGTTCGGTGGCCATCCGGTTATCGGGCGCACACGCCAGCGCGAGGGCGTCGACGTCGGTTTGTCCGTTATGGGCCCAGTCCTGTTCGAGATGATGCGCCTGGGACAAATACCCCGATACGGTGCAGCCGGGTCGCGTGCAGCCGCGATCTCGGGCATGCAGCACGATCCGCTGATCCGCTGACGCGAGCCGCTTGCTACGTCCTAACCAGAGCGCGCGCCCTCGGCCGTCGAACACGCTCAAGTAGTGATACGCGTGCTCGGCCATCCGCAGTAGGTCGGACATGGGGAGGAGCGATCCGCCGGCGGTGTGTGCTTTGCCGGTGATGCGGGTGTCGGTCACCGGTGCGTGGCCGGCTGCGGCGTGCAGTTCGGCCAGGGTGGTGGTGACGATGACGGTCACTGGTAGGCCGTTGAGTTGGCCGAGTTCGCCGCAGGCCAGTAGGGCGCGGGAAGCAGCCAATAGCGCGTCGTGGGTGCGTTGGTCGGGGCGGCGATTATCGCGCTGGATCTGCTCTTGGCTCGGTGTCCCGCTGATGCAGGGGTGCTCGTCGGCGGCATTGCACATCCCGGGGGCGGCGAGTTTGGCCAGGATCGGCTCGAGGGTGGCGCGCAGTTCTGGGCTGATCTTGCCCGACAGGGTGCTCATCCCGTCGACGTCTTGGCGGCCCAGGCGCAGTCCGCGCTGCGCGAGGCGTTCTCGGTCGGTGAAATCCCCATCCGGGTCCAGGACGGCCACCAGGTGATCGGCTAGGCGTTGGAAGGTTTCCGGCCCGAATTGGGTTGCCAGTACAGCGAGGTCATGCTCGGCCCGCTGACGGGAGGCAGCACTGACCGCGGCCGGTATTTTCGTCAAGGCCTTGCGGGCGATCGCCATATGCTCCGGCCCGATCCGACCCACGGCCTGTGCGGCGGCCAGTTCCGGCAAGGCCGGCTCCAAGGGTTCCCCGGTCACCGCGGCGCGCGGACCGAGCTCGGCGGCTTCGGCCAATCGGCGCCGCGCGTTGGCGCTGCTGATCCGCAACCGCTCGGCCAATGCCTTGGTCAGCGAGCATGCCCCCAAAGCGCCGGGATCGCCCTCGGTGACCAACCGGGCCAGGATTCGGTGATCGACCACCGGCGCCCGCCACGCCAACGCTTCCCGGCGGGCCAGCACCGCCACCAACTCCTCGGCACTCAAGGCATCCAGTGAGCACTGTTCGAGCTGGTCATAGGCGGCCTCGATCGCGTCCAGGCACCCCAGAATGGTGCCCCGATCCGCGATCGCATTCCTACCCATACTTCGAACAATAGTGCGACTGACCGACGGAATGGCCGGCTGACCCAAACCTGTTGACAGAATCGTCAACTGTGGATAACTGCGGCCACGGCTGGTTCTGGAGATGGCTTGTCCGCGACGGCGGGCGGGTCGGTAGACGCCGACCGAGAATCGAATGTTCTAGTTGCGCTGAGCTATTGCCTCGAACACCTTTGATTCGTCCTGTGGTCTAGGGAACCCAGGGGAAGGGTTGTGCGGCGATTAGGCAGGAACGACGCTGAAGTAGGTGGGGGATCCCGATGAAATTCGGAGTGTTGGTGAACGCCCCTTCGGGGATCGTGTACAGGCGGCACTGCTTGAGGGTCATCTGCGACGGCCCCCACTGACCGTCATTGAGAACCGTCAGCACATCGCCGACGTGTTTGACCTTCGTCTGGTCGTAGCCGTCCGAATTCTCAATCGCCGCAGAGGGACCGGGAGGCCCCTGCGGCGACAGTGCCCGGATGGTGAAGTGCGGGTTGCGGACGTCGCCGGAGACCTCAACGGTGTCAGTCGTGACACCCTCGACACGCTCATTCAACGGAATGGTCTCATACGACAGCGAGATGTTGGGGGTCGCTCCGACGGGCCCGGACGGGCCGGGCAGCACCTTGTGCCATTTGGTGCCGTCCCAGATGTAGACCAGGGACTTGGTGGGATTATCCTTGTCGTCGACCAGCCACACCCCGTGGTTGATCTTCGACTCGTCCCAGTCCGGCAGCAGGGTCGTGGCGTCCTCGAACGTCTCGAGACCGTCGATGAACTCCAGCTCGACGATCGGCGCGTTCTTGCCCGGTTCCCCTTGCCGGCCGACCAGGACCGGGGTGGTCAGGACCGCGTCGCCCTGGACGGCTTCGAGGGTGGCCGACATCATCTGTGGGGTGTCCTCATCGCAGACGACCCCGTACCACGCTGCCGAGAGCAGGGTGTTGAACAGGTGAACGACGTCGCCGGTCTTGGCGGGCACGGGTGCAGTCATCAGCGATAATCCTCTGCGAGTTTGATGGACGGTCGGACCCGCCACCCGTCGGGTGGCGGCGGTGGTGCGAAGTCAGTACCGCCGAAGCGTTCGGCGAGCAGTGCCCGGACCCGCGGGTCATCGGGGTCCAGGTCAGATAGGGGTGTGTTGTCGAGGTCGACCGGTTCTGGGTCAGGTGCGTCGATGTCGATCCACTGCCGATAGCCGCCCGGGGCATCGCAGGCCCGGATGACGGCCTGGCCGGCGACGGGGCCGATTCGGGCGCGGGCCAGGTGCCGTGCGATCACCGGAATGCTGACAAACCGCAGGTCATAAATGGTGCCGTCGGGTGATACTGGACAGTTCAGGGCATCGGCAATGGCCCACATCGCCTTGTCGAGCGGGTGCGCATCCGGGCCCGGCTCGGGAATCTCAGGAAGGACCAACCGCCCGTGGACGTCGATATGCGGCTGCATCAACCCCTCCTCACTCGGTAATAGGACGAAAGGAAAGTCATGACGCGTATGGCACAAACAGGTGGTAACCAGCGAAGGAAACGCATTACGTGGAGCAAGGCTCTATTCGCTGTGGCGCCGGCCGCGCTGTTCATCGCAGCACCAGCACCGGCCCATGCCGGCGGCGAGTGCACCGCTTTGGCGAACGTGGACAACGGCGATGGTTATAACGCGTGCCGAACCAAAATGGGCGTGCGCTGCGCATACAGCGGAGGTTTTTATACGGAAGTCCACCACACCTGCACCTATCCCGACGGCGGCCGGGATGAATGCATCGAACACACTCTGTCGCCCCTGGCCGGCCGCGGTGTAGTGACGGTCGACTTTTCCTGTACGTATGTCCCGCCTGGCTCCGAGCCAGCACCGGCACCTGTCGCAGAACCGAGCTAAGGAGACGTCATGTGGAGCAAATTCCTACTCATCGTGGCGCAGAACGCGTTGTTTATCGCAACACCTGCACCGGTTC
>CAXYUC010000098.1:0-16271 GCA_964292075.1 uncultured Mycolicibacter sp. | reverse complement strand
GACGTCGCGGTCCGACTCTCCCGGGGAGCCCAGCAACACGTTGACCTGCCGTTGTCCGCGTTGGTCGCCGGATGGGTGCGCGGCCAGGCCTGTCCGGATGCCGAGGTGGTGGTGCACTGCTGCGCCGATCCGGACGCGGCGCTGGCCACCGGCAGGCGGGTGCGCACCGAGATTGACCAAACGGACGAACTCACCGGCGTGCTGCTGATTGCCGACGGCGCCAACACCTTGACCCCGGCAGCACCGGGTGGGCACCACCCGGCCGACGTGGAGTGCCAGCGCGCCCTGGACGATGCACTGGCCGGTGGCGACGTCGCCGCCCTGACCGGGTTGCCCTCGCAGGTCGTGGGTCGGGCGGGATTCGCCGCCTTGGCCGGGCTGGTCGGGACCGCACCGCGCGGTGTCACCCAGCTCTACCGCGATGCCCCGTACGGCGTCGGGTACTTCGTGGGGGTCTGGCAGCCGTGAGGCCGATCGCGGTCGTCGGGCCCACCGGGACCGGCAAATCACAACTGGCGCTGGACCTGGCCGCCCGGTTGGGCGGCGAGATCGTGAACGCCGATGCCATGCAGCTCTACCGCGGCATGGACATCGGCACCGCGAAGCTGCCGCCGGGCGAGCGTGGCGGCATCCCGCATCACCAACTCGATGTGCTCGATGTCGTACAGACCGCGACGGTCGCCCGCTATCAGCAGGCCGCGGCGGCGGACGTCGAGGCGATCATGGACCGCGGCGCGGTGCCGATCATCGTGGGCGGCTCGATGCTCTACCTGCAGGCCCTGCTCGACGACTGGTCATTCCCGGCCACCGATCCGGTGGTGCGGGCCCGCTACGAGCAGCGGTTGGCCGAAGTCGGGGTTGCCGCGATGCATGCCGAACTGGCCGGCGCCGACCCCGCTGCGGCAGCGGCGATCCTGCCCACCGACGGCAGGCGGATCGTGCGGGCGCTGGAAGTGGTGGAACTGACCGGACAACCGTTCGCCGCCTCCGCGCCCACCATCGGAGCGCCGCGCTGGGATACCGTGATCCTCGGATTAGACTGCGACACAGCAGTTCTCGATGAGCGACTGGAGCGGCGCACCGACACGATGTTCGCCCAGGGGCTGGTCGCCGAAGTCCAGGGACTACTGCAGTCGGGGTTGCGAGACGGGGTCACGGCCGCCAGAGCACTGGGCTACGCGCAAGTGATCGCCGACCTCGATGCCGGAGGTGACGGAGACGGCGCCCGGGAACCGACGTTCATCGGAACCCGCCGCTACGTGCGCCGGCAGCGATCCTGGTTCCGCCGCGACCCTCGCACCCAATGGCTCGATGCCGCCGCCGGCGGTCTGCTTGACGCGGCGCTGGCCGCGGTGCGGCACGTATCCTGAGCACATGCTTTTCGCCAAGGGTCACGGCACCCAGAACGACTTCGTGTTGCTGCCGGACCTGGACGCGGCACTGACGCTGACCCCAGCCGCGGTGGCCGCGCTGTGCGACCGCCGCCGCGGCCTGGGCGCCGACGGCCTGTTGCGGGTGACCACCGCCGGCGCCGCGGCGAGCGCCGGGGTGCTCGACCAGCTGCCCGAAGGCGTCGCGCCCGGTGACTGGTTCATGGACTACCGCAACGCCGACGGCTCGGTGGCCGAGATGTGTGGCAACGGAGTCCGGGTATTCGCGCACTATCTGCGGGCCGCCGGCCTGGAATCGGCCGACGAGTTCGTCGTCGGCTCGCTGGCCGGGCCGCGACCGGTGATCGTGCACCACGCCGACGACGTGCACGCCGAGGTCACCGTCGACATGGGCAAGCCGAACCTGCTCGGGAGCTCCGGACCGGCATTTGAGGCCCTGGTCGGCGGGCGGCGGTTCGCGGGGCTGGGCGTCGACGTCGGCAACCCGCACCTGGCCTGTGTGGATCCCGGGTTGTCCGAGGCCGAGCTGGCCGCCCTGGATGTCGGGGCACCGGTATTGTTCGACGCCGCCCAGTTCCCGAATGGGGTGAACGTGGAAATTCTGACCGCTGTCCATGACGGCGCGGTAGCGATGCGGGTGCATGAGCGCGGTGTCGGTGAGACCCGCTCGTGCGGCACCGGCACGGTGGCCGCCGCGGTGGCGGCCCTGGCCCACACCGGAGCCTCGACCGGCACGCTACGAGTCAACATCCCTGGCGGGCAGGTCAGCGTCACCGTCACCGAGGCCGGCAGCTACTTGCGTGGTCCGTCGGAACTGGTGGCCCGTGGCGACATCGCGCCGGGGTGGTGGGCGGCGCAGTGAGCTATCCCGACTCGCGGCCGCAGCCCAGTACCGGTGAGCTGAACCTCGACGACCGCGCGGCGCTGCGCCGTGTCGCCGGGCTGTCCACCGAACTCGCCGACATCTCCGAGGTCGAGTACCGCCAACTGCGCCTGGAGCGGGTGGTGTTGGTCGGAGTGTGGACCGAGGGCACCGCCGCCGAGGCCGACGCCAGCATGGTGGAACTGGCGGCGTTGGCCGAAACCGCCGGCTCGGAGGTGCTCGAAGGTCTGATCCAGCGTCGCGAACGGCCCGACCCGGCCACCTATATCGGCTCCGGCAAGGCTCAGGAGTTGCGCGAGATGGTGCTGGCCACCGGCGCTGACACCGTCATCTGCGACGGCGAGCTGTCCCCGGCGCAGCTGACCGCGCTGGAAAAGGCAGTCAAGGTCAAGGTGATCGACCGCACCGCACTGATTCTTGACATCTTTGCCCAGCACGCCACCAGCGCCGAGGGCAAAGCGCAGGTGGCGCTCGCGCAGATGCAGTACATGCTGCCGCGGCTACGCGGTTGGGGTGAGTCGATGTCCCGGCAGGCCGGCGGGCGGGCCGGCGGCGCCGGCGGCGGGGTCGGTACCCGCGGTCCCGGTGAGACCAAGATCGAAACCGACCGCCGCCGGATCCGGGAACGGATGTCCAAGCTGCGCCGCGAGATCAAGGCGATGAAGCAGGTCCGCGACACCCAGCGCAGCCGTCGCCGGCACAGTGATGTTCCCTCGGTCGCGATCGTCGGCTATACCAACGCCGGCAAGTCCAGCCTGCTCAACGCATTGACCGGCGCCGGGGTGCTGGTTCAGGATGCGCTGTTCGCCACCCTGGAGCCCACTACGCGCCGTGGGCAATTCGACGACGATCGCCCCTTTGTGTTGACCGACACAGTCGGTTTCGTACGGCATCTGCCCACCCAATTGGTGGAGGCGTTCCGTTCCACGCTGGAGGAAGTCGCCGACGCCGATCTGCTGGTGCATGTGGTCGATGGTTCCGATCCGGCGCCACTGGCGCAGATCAGCGCGGTGCGCGAGGTGATCTCCGAAGTCATTGCCGAGCACGATTCCGGCCCGAGTGACCGGCGCGCTCCGGAACTGTTGGTGGTCAACAAGATTGACGCCGCCGGAGATCTGGCGTTGGCCCAGCTGCGACGCGCGCTGCCGGAAGCGGTATTCGTCTCGGCGCACACCGGTGAGGGCATCGAGGCGCTGCGTCAACGGATGGCGCAGTTGGTGGCCCCGGTCGACACCGCAGTGGATGTCGTCATCCCCTACGGTCGTGGTGATTTGGTGGCCAGGGTGCATGAACACGGTCGAGTGCAGCAGGCCGAGCACGGCGAGGGCGGCACCCGAATCCGTGCGCGGGTCCCCGCGGCACTGGCAGCCAGCCTGCGGGAATTCGCCACGTTTTAGGCATTGCCGCGCCGGTGCTATACGCTGGTGCTCACGCGTCGTGGAACGCTTACTCACCGCCATCGCGGCCCCTGGTGCCGATTCAGCTGGCGTGTGAAGCTCTTCTCGCGGCGATCGGTATTGCCAATAGGCAATCTCGCCAATCCTGTGTTGCAGACAGACCCGTGCCGTCCTGAACGGCCCCTGCGGCACAACCGATGCCGGAAAGGCATGTCATGACTACCCATTCATTCGCCGACCTCGGCGTGCCCACTGCACTTGTCAGTGTGCTCGCCGATCGCGGTATTGCCGCGCCATTTCCCATTCAGGTCGCGACCCTGCCGGACAGTCTGGCCGGCCGTGATGTACTCGGCCGGGGCAAGACCGGCAGTGGCAAGACGTTGGCGTTCTCGCTGCCGCTGGTCGTTCGGCTGGCCGGCGAGAAGCGCCGTCCCGCTCGGCCGAGCGGCTTGGTGCTGGCCCCTACTCGGGAACTGGCCACCCAGATCGCCGCAACGCTGGAACCGCTAGCGGCGGCCAGCGGGCTGAAGGTGACCACCATCTTCGGCGGGGTGTCGCAGAACCGACAGGTGGCAGCACTGAACGCGGGCGCCGACATCGTGGTGGCCTGCCCGGGCCGGCTCGAAGACCTGATGAAGCAGCGGCTGATCACGCTGGACGCGGTTCGCATCAGCGTGCTGGACGAGGCCGACCACATGGCCGACCTCGGCTTCCTGCCGGGGGTCACCCGCATTCTGGCTGCTACCTCCGAAACCGGTCAGCGACTGCTGTTTTCGGCGACGCTGGACAACGGGGTCGACAAGCTGGTTCGGCGCTTCCTGCGGAATCCGGTATCGCACTCCGTCGATGAAATCGACGCGCCGCCGCCGGCGATGACCCATCATGTGTTCCACGTCTCCGGGCTGCAGGACAAGAAGGACCTGGTGCAGCTGCTGGCGTCGGGCACCGGGCGCCGAATCCTGTTCTTGCGTACCAAACATCAGGCCCGGAAACTGGCCCGTCAGCTCACCGAGTCCGGTGTGCCGTCGGTAGACCTGCACGGCAACCTGTCGCAGCCCGCCCGCGAGCGCAATCTCGCGGCGTTCGCCGACGGGGACGTTCGGGTTCTGGTGGCCACCGACATCGCCGCCCGCGGCGTGCACGTCGACGAGGTCGAACTGGTGGTCCACGTGGATCCGCCCGCCGAGCACAAGGCTTACCTGCACCGCTCCGGGCGCACGGCACGCGCCGGCAGCGCCGGAGACGTCGTCACCGTCGTCCTGCCCGAGCAGCGCCGAGAGACCCAGGTGCTGCTGCGCCGCGCGGGGATCAGCGTCGCTCCGCAACAGGTGGCAGCCGATTCGGTTTCGGTGCTCGAGTTGGTGGGGGAGGTCGCGCCGTTGCGGGCGCCCGCCCCGGTGGCCCCGAAGGCCGCCCCGCCGGCCCGTGCAAAGAGTTCGCCGGGCCAGACCTCACCGGGCCAGTCCGGCCGTCCGCGGCGCCGTCGTGGCGGCAGCAGCGGCGCTGCGCTGCCTGCTTCGCAGGCCGATGGCCGGCGTCGGCAGCGGGGCGGTGCCGGACCGCGGCGACAAGGTGGGGTGGCGCACTAGCGCCGACACCCACCACTGCATCGCCCAACCATCCGGTTGGTCTATTCTCGTCGGAAAGATCCGTCGACCGGAGGTCAGGCAATGAGTGCCGCAATCAAGTACCAGCGAACCCTGTTCGAGCCCGAACACGAGCTGTTCCGGGAGTCGTTCCGGGCTTTCCTGGACCGCCACGCCGCGCCCTACCAGGAGGAGTGGGAGAAGGCCAAGATCGTCGACCGCTCGGTGTGGCTCGAAGCCGGCAAACAGGGTTTCTTGGGCATGGCGGTGCCCGAGGAGTACGGCGGCGGCGGCAACCCGGACTTCCGCTACAACACGATCATCACCGAGGAAGTCACCGCGGGGCGCTACAGCGGGCTGGGTTTCAGCCTGCACAACGACGTCTGCGCGCCGTATCTGCTGGAACTGTGCAACGAGGAGCAGAAGGCGCGCTGGCTGCCGAAGTTCTGCACCGGTGAGCTGATCACCGCGATCGCGATGACCGAGCCGGGCACCGGCAGTGACCTGCAGGGCATCAAGACCCGCGCGGTCAAGCACGGCGACCACTATGTGCTCAACGGCTCCAAGACCTTCATCACCAACGGCATCCACTCCGATCTGGTGATCGTCGTCGCCCAGACCGACCCCGAAAAGGGTGCGCAGGGCTTCTCCCTGCTGGTGGTGGAGCGCGGGATGGAGGGTTTTGAGCGCGGCCGCCACCTGGACAAGATCGGTTTGGACGCCCAGGACACCGCCGAGCTGTCCTTCACCGACGTGCACGTCCCGGTGGAGAACCTGCTCGGCGAGGAGGGCAAGGGCTTCATCTACCTGATGCAGAACCTGCCGCAGGAACGGATCTCGATCGCGATCATGGCCGCTGGGGCGATGGAGGCGGTGCTGGAGCAGACGATCCAGTACACCAAGGAGCGCAAGGCGTTCGGCAAGCCGATCGGCAGTTTCCAGAACAGCCGGTTCCTGCTGGCCGAGTTGGCCACCGAGGCCACCGTGGTGCGGATGATGGTCGACGAGTTCGTGAAGCTGCACCTGGATAAGAAGCTGACCGTCGAGCAGGCCGCGATGGCCAAGTGGTATTCCACCGAGAAGCAGGTGCACCTCATCGACCGTTGCCTGCAGCTGCATGGCGGATACGGCTACATGCGCGAATATCCGGTCGCCCGGGCTTATCTGGATGCCCGCGTTCAGACCATTTACGGTGGCACCACCGAGATCATGAAAGAGATCATCGGTCGCAGCCTCGGCGTCTAACCGGGGCGATCGGGAACAATCGGGGCGTCCAACCGGGCGCTGCAAGGGGTGCTACCTGCAGGTTTGGTAGCGCCCCTTGTTCCGTTCAGGGCGACGGCTTTGGCATCATTTCAGCATCGGGTGGGTATCTGTTTCCGCAATATCGATGACTTGGCTTCGAAACTCGGGCCGATTGCGGGAAAGTCTATGCCGGAAACATTTGTGTCGATAACGTCGATAACGATGCCTGGGAGGGCTGGTGACTAGTCGGAAAGATCGGTTCGGCACGACGGCGGTGCGCATGGCGCTCGGCCTGGCGGCGACGGTCACCGTGCTCTTGTCGGTGCAGACCGCTGCGGCGACGCCGGACAGCGATGCCCACGACGCCATCACGGCGGCATGGCAGGCGGCCGGCGGTGACGGGTCGCCGCTGGGTGCCCCCAAGGGGGACGTGCACCCGGCCGGAGTCGGATTCGCCCAGGACTTCGCCGGTGGCACCATCTTCTTCACCCCGGAGACCGGCGCCAAGGCGCTCTACGGCGCGATCCTGGACAAGTACGAGGCGCTGGGCGGCGCGGCCGATAACGGCCTCGGATTCCCCAGCAGCGATGAGGTGCCCGGACTGGTCCCCGACAGTCGGGTGGCCATCCTGTCCGGTGCCGACAACCCGGTGATCTTCTGGACGCCCGAGCACGGCGCTCACGTGGTGCGCGGACCCGTCAACGCCGGCTGGGACAAGCTGGGCAGCTCCACCGGCGCACTCGGCGTCCCGGTCGAGGACGAGAGCTACGACGGCGCCGTCGTCACCCAGAAGTTCAGCGCCGGCACGCTGTCCTTCGACAGTGCGACCAGGACGTTCACCACGGTGCCGCCGGAACTGGCGGCGCAGCTGGCCGACCTGCAGGCCCAGGTCGATCCGACCGCGGCCATCGATCAGGCCTGGCGCACCGCCGGCGGTCCCGCCGGAGCACTGGGGGCCAAGCAGGGCGATCAGTACACCGTCGGCGACAACGGCGGAGTGGGCCAGGACTTCGCCCACGGCAAGGTCTATTTCAGCCCGGTCACCGGCGCCAACGCGGTCGAAGGCGACGTGCTGGCCAAGTACGAGTCGCTGGGCGGCCCTGCCGGCAGCGATCTGGGCTTCCCGATCACCAGCACCGCTGACGGAGCGATCTCGGGCAGCAAGTTCAATTCGTTCGCCGCCGACGACGAGCCGGTGATCTTCTTCAGCCCCGACAACGGCGCCTTCGTGGTGCGCGGCGCGATGAAGTCGGCCTGGGACAAGCTCGACGGAGCCACCGGAAAACTGGGCGCCCCGGTGGGTGACCAGACCGTCGAAGGTGACGTGGTGTCGCAGAAGTTCACCGGCGGATCGATCGCCTGGAACCAGGCGAACAACACGTACAGCACGCAGCCGGCCGACCTGGCCCAATCGCTGTCGGGCCTGCAGATTCCCGGCACGAACCTGCCTGACGGCAGCAAGTCGACGTCCACTGGCGCGGCCAAGGAGACGCACTGGAACTGGATGTGGGTGCTGATCCCGGTTGTGGTGCTGGCGGTGCTGGGAGCGCTCGCCGGGGCCGCGATGTGGTGGCAGCGGCGTCGGCCGGCCGCTGTGCTGCCGGGCTCGCCGGTCGCGGTGCCGGCCCCGGTCGCCGACGACTACGACGACGATGACGAGCAATGGGCCCATCACGACCGGCACGAAGACCAGCGCGAGCACGAGGGCACCGTCCGGTTGCCGAGTCGCTACGGTGCATCGCCGTATGCGTCCGAGCCCGAACTGCCCGTTTCCTCGATCCCGGATGCGCCGTGGCTGCACTACGGCGAGCACGAGACCGAGGCGGAAGCCGACGACGATGACGACACCGACACCGCCCCCACCCGGGTGGTGACCGAAGAAGACTTCGGTACCGGCCGGCACGCCGTGGGGCACGGCGGCGCGGGCTCGGACCTGCGCGGGTTCGGCTCCGCTGAGCAGCGCAGGTTCGGCGGCGGCGCGGACACCCGCACGTTCGGCGGCGGCGCGGACACCCGCACGTTCGGCGGTGGCGCAGAAGCGCGCACCTTCGGCATCGACGAATCGGTACACCCGGTGATGCACCTGCCGTTGGACGACCCCTACCAGCAGCCGACCGGCTACCCGATCAAGGCGAACATCGGCTCGGGGCTCTACTACACCCCGCAGAACGCCCTGTATGACGACACCCTCGCCGAGATCTGGTTCGCCACCGAGGACGCGGCGCGGCTCAACGGCTTCACCCGGGCAGGCTGATCACCGCAACGGCAGCGGCGGCAGGTCTCGTTCGCGCTGCGGGCCCGGGCCGACGATCCGTCGCCGCTCTCTGCGGCCTCCCACACCTCTTTGCGGTGGGCACGGCGTGACCATGGTCAGACCTTGCGGATGACGGTCACGACTTTGCCCAGCACCACCGCGTCGTTGCCGGGGATGGGATCGAAAATGGGGTTGTGCGGCATCAGCCACACCTGGCCACCGGTGCGTTTGAACGTCTTGACGGTGGCCTCGCCATCGATCATGGCGGCCACGATATCGCCGTTGTCGGCGACGTTCTGCTGGCGCACCACAACCCAGTCACCGTCGCAGATCGCGGCGTCCACCATCGATTCGCCGACCACCTTGAGCAAGAACAGTTCACCTTCACCGACCAGCTCGCGGGGGAGCGGGAAGACATCCTCGACGGCTTCCTCGGCCAGGATCGGCCCGCCGGCCGCGATCCGGCCCAGCACCGGCACGAAGATGGGCTCGGGCAGCGCATCCGAACCGGCGAACTCGGTGCGCTGCGCGGCCTCGGCGGCGCCGGCCAGGTCATCCTGGCTTCGGACGTCGACAGCGCGGGGGCGGTTGGGGTCACGGCGCAGATAGCCCTTGCGCTCGAGCGTGCGCAACTGGTGAGCAACAGAGGACGTCGACGTCAGCCCGACGGCGTCGCCGATCTCGCGAATGCTCGGCGGGTAACCCCGTTCGTTCACCGAAGCGCGGATGACATCCAGGATGGTGCGCTGCCGCGCGGTCAGCGCTGAGTCCGGGCCGGTCGGGTTAGTGCTGCTGTCACTCATGGGGCGAATCTAGTCGGATAGCTGCGATTAATCAAACATGTGTTCGAGGTGTGTCGCGCGAACGTTCGAAATCGACGGCGACTTGTCGGAACCCTTCGCTAATGTTTTCGACAACGATTCGATCACATGTTCGGACATCGAACATACAATCGATTAGTATTCGAACAGTCGAGCGAACAGGGTCGCCGACGCCGAGTGAGGGAGAACCGCACATGATGCTCATCGACACGATCGCTGCGACGTTCGAGCCGGCCGGGTACGAGCGGGCTCGGGAGCAGCGCGGTCCCCGGACGTCGGGTCGCGCCTACCCGATCCGCACCCAACCGGCACGGCTGGCCCGGCAGCGCCCGGGCGGCGGCCCGCTCCGTCACCGCGGTTCCGGGGTGCTGATGTCCCGTGCGCCGCACCGGCCGCAGCCCGTCAAGGCGATCACGCCGGCGACCACCGTCATGCTGGCCCTGATCGCCGCCGGGATCACCGTGTGGCTCGGGCTGATCGCCCAGTTCGGTGCGGCCGCGGCCGGCAGCGCCTCCGCTGTGCCCGACCAGCTCGGCGTGGTACGCGTCCAGAGCGGGGAGAGCTTGGCGCACCTGGCGGCCCGCGTCGCACCGGATGCGCCGGCTGGGCAGGTCATCGACCGCATCCGTGAGCTCAATAGCCTGGAGTCGGTGGCCCTGGACGCCGGCCAGACGCTGATCGCGCCGCTGGGCTGAGGTTCGACGTGTCCGTTCTGCCGTCGCTAGCGGCCACTGCGGGGCACCGCCGGCAACCCGCGCAGGTACGCTCGCAGTTGTCCCAGTGGTCCACGGTGCCTCAGCTGTCTGAGGGCCCGGGTTCCCGGCACGGCGAAGGAGCGGCAATGCACTGCCCTTTTTGTCGCCATCCAGATTCCCGGGTGGTGGATTCCCGCGAAGCGGACGAAGGTCAGGCCATCCGGCGCCGCCGTTCCTGTCCGGAATGCGGCCGTCGTTTCTCCACCGTGGAAACCGCGGTGCTGGCGGTGGTCAAGCGCAGTGGCGTCACCGAGCCATTCAGCCGGGAGAAGGTCATGCGCGGGGTGCGTCGAGCCTGCCAGGGTCGCCAGGTCGATGACGACGCGCTGAACCTGCTGGCGCAGCGGGTGGAAGACGCTGTGCGAGCGGCGGGTTCGCCGGAGATTCCCAGCCACGAGGTGGGGCTGGCGATTCTGGGCCCGCTGCGCGAACTCGACGAAGTGGCCTATCTGCGATTCGCCTCGGTGTACCGGTCGTTTTCCTCGGCCGCCGACTTCGAGCGCGAGATCGAGGCCCTGCGTGAACATCGCGAGATGCCCAGCACCAGTTGAGCCGTGCGGGTGACCGCCGCGCACTACGCTGGCGTCATGGCACCCGAGTTGCATCCGAACCTTGTGGAGCTGGCCCCGCTGTTGGGCACCTGGTCGGGCCGGGGATCCGGGGTGTATCCCACGATCGCGTCATTCGACTACCTCGAAGAGGTGGTGTTCTCACACGTCGGCAAGCCGTTCCTGGTGTACGGCCAGAAGACCAAGTCACCCGCCGAGGGCCTGCCTCTGCATGCCGAGACCGGCTATCTGCGGGTGCCGCAACCTGGCCAGATCGAGTGGGTGCTGGCGCACCCCAGCGGCATCACCGAGATCGAGGTCGGCAGCTACACCGTCACCGCCAACGCAGTGGAACTGCGGATGTCCGCGCCGACGATCGGGCTGGCGCCGACAGCCAAAGAGGTGACCGTGCTGCGCCGCCACTATCGGCTCGACGGTGATGAGTTGTCCTACACGCTGGACATGGGCGCAGTCGGCCAGCCGGCGCAGAACCACCTCACCGCCACGCTTCGTCGAACCACTGGCTCGACATAGCCCCTGCGGGGCCGATCAGTCGTCGCCGTCGAGGTTCTTCTTCGCCTCCTGCGCCAGGAAGCGCTCAAACTCGGCGCCGAGCTCGTCGGCGCTGGGCAGCTCCTCGTCGCGTGAGAGCAGCGAGCGGTTCTCCTGGGCGGTGACGAACGCGTCGTACTGGCGTTCTAGGGCGGTCACCACTTGGGCCACTTCGGTACTCGCTTCGACCTGCTGGTCGATCTTGGCCCGGATCTCGGCCGCCGAGTCGCGCAGCTCGGCCAGCGGCAGGTCCAGTGCGCCGGTCTGGGCGGCCTGCTTGAGCAGCGCCTCGGCAGCCTCGGGGTAGTCGGTCTGGGCCACGTAATGCGGCACATGCACGGTGAAGCCGACGACTTCATGGCCGTGCTGCGCCATCCGGTACTCCAACAGGTTGGACGCGCTGCCCGGAACCTGAACCTCGGTGATCCACGGGGTGAATTCACTGATCAGGTCGCGATTGTTGGAATGCGCGGTCAGCGTCACCGGCCGGGTGTGCGGAACGGCCATGGGGATCGTGCCCAAGCCGATGGTCCGGCGCACGCCGAGCTGCTCGGCCAGCAGCCGTACCGCGGTGATGAACCGCTCCCACTTCAGGTCGGGCTCCATGCCCGCCAACAGCAGAAACGGGGTGCCCGCACTGTCCCGCAACGCGTGCAGGCTGAGCTCGGGTTCGGTGTAGTGGGTGAAGTGGTCGGACTTGAATGTCATCAGCGGCCGCCGCGAGCGGTAGTCGAGCAGGTCGTCGATCGCGAACGACGCCACCAACTCGCTGTCCAGCTTGCTCGTGAGGTGCTTGGCGGCCAGCCGGATCGCGTGGCCGGCGTCGGAGAAGCCCTCCAAGGCGTGGATCAGGACCGGTCCCTCGCCGTCCGCCGACGTCAGCTGCGGCGCCGGAACCTCCAGCTCGTACATGCCGCTCTGCTCGACCTGGTAGTGCCGGCCCCGGTCGGGGCTGTTGTCCGGGTAGTCGGCCATCGCCTTCGCCTCCTCATTGTGCAGATCGCAACGGATCGCACCGTCCATTTTCCCCCACCGGGGGCCGCACACCGAAAACGGTGCGCGCATGTGCACGACAACGTACGGGGGCACCGTCGGAATTCCGCGGCGCCGACGGCGTTCGCTGAGCGCGGAACAGGTCTGCCGTGGCGCCTCAGCTGCGGAATTGCTGTAGGGCCCGCATTTTGTTCATCACGTCCAATGCGGCGTTCTTGTACGCCTCGGAGAACGTCGGGTAGTTGAACACCGCATCCACCAGGTATTCCACCGTGCCGCCGCATCCCATGACGGCCTGGCCGATGTGCACCATCTCGGTCGCGTTGGTGCCGAAGATGTGCACGCCGAGCAGCCTCAGGTCGGTGGTGGACACCAGCAGCTTGAGCATCCCGTAGGAGTCGCCGGCGATCTGGCCGCGGGCCAGCTCGCGATACCGGGCCACCCCGACCTCGTAGGGGATCGCGTTACGGGTCAGTTCCAGCTCGGTCGCCCCCACATAGGAGACCTCCGGGATCGAGTAGATCCCGATCGGCTGCAGGTCGGTGATCCCGTCGGTCGGCTCGCCGAATGCGTGGTAGGCGGCCAGCCGGCCCTGCTCCATCGACGTCGCCGCCAGGGCCGGGAAGCCGATCACATCACCGACTGCGTAGATGTGCTGGACCGAGGTCTGGAACATCGCGTCGACGACGATGCGGCCCCGCTCATCGGTAGCCAGGCCCGCGTTGGCCAGGTCGAGGTGGGCGGTGTGGCCTTGGCGCCCCGCCGAGTACATCACCGTCTCGGCGGGTACCTGTTTTCCACTGGCCAAGGTGGTGACGGTGCCGCTCGGACTGACGTCGACGGCGGTCACCTCCTCACCGAACCGGAAAGTGACGGCGAGGTCGCGCAGGTGAAAACGCAGGGCTTCGACCACCTCCGGGTCGCAGAACTCCAGCATCGAGTCTCGTTTCTCCACCACCGTCACCCGGGTGCCCAGTGCCGCGAACATCGAGGCGTACTCGATCCCGATCACACCGGCGCCGACGACCACCATCGACGCCGGGATGAATCGCAGGTCGAGGATCCCGTCGGAGTCCAGCACCCGTTCCTCGTCGAACGTGACGCCGGCGGGGCGGACCGGTTTGGTTCCGGTGGCGATAACGATGTAATCGCCTGTGATCGTGGTCTTCTCGGTGCCGCCCTGGCCGTCGACGACGATCGTGTGCGGGTCGATGAATCGGCCGTGTCCCAGGATCAGGTCGACGCGGTTGCGCATCAGCTGGTTGCGCACCACCTCGGTCTCCTTGCCGATCACATGCTGGGTGCGTGCCAGGAGATCCGCGGGCGTGATCTTGTCCTTGACTCGGTAGCTGGCGCCGTAGAGGTCGCGCTGGTTCATCCCGGTCAGGTACAGCACCGCTTCGCGCAGTGTCTTGGACGGGATGGTTCCGGTGTTCACGCAGACGCCACCGATCATTCGGCCGCGTTCGACCACCGCGACAGACTTGCCGAGTTTGGCCGATGCAATGGCGGCCTTCTGCCCCCCTGGACCTGAACCGATGACGATGATGTCGTACTCGCGTTTCGAATCCATGACACAGACACTTACGCCCATTCGCCTGGTCCTGCATCTCGAACACCATCTGTTCACAGTTGGCGGTTCATCCCCAACCTGGTGGGCGGGCAGGCGTGCACGCGCCCCCGATGACGGGGGTGGTCGTCACCGTTGCTGTCATGACAACCAAGCAACCGGAATTCACGCTGAATCGGCCCGGAGCCCTCATCGCGGCGCTGCCGGCCATCCTCGGCTTCGTGCCGGAGAAATCCCTGATACTGGTGGCGCTCGATGGGGGTGAATTGGGCTCGGTGCTGCGGGTCGATCTGTCCGACGCGCTGGTGGACACCGTGGGGCGGCTCGCCGACGTTGCCGCGGCTGCCGCTCCGGCGGCGGCCATCGCGGTGATCGTCGACGCCGCGGGAGCGCGCTGCCCGGTCTGCAACGACCAGCACCGCCGGCTGATCGCCGCGCTGGCCGAGGAGTTGTCGGGCCAGGGCATCGTGCTGCTCAGCGCGCACGTGGTGGACCAGGTGGCGCATGGCGGCCGGTGGCACTGTGTCGACGGTTGCGGCGCGGGCGGCCCGGTCGACGGTCCGGAGGCGTCGCCGCTGGCGGCCGGCCGCGGTGTGGGGGGCAGGGGGCTGGACGCCCGGGCCGCCCACCTCCGGGGGGGGGTTGACCCCGATGATGCGGCACGCTGTGCCGCGGTGGCCGCGGCGATCGACGACTGTGCGGCGCGGTGGGCGGCGGGGCAGGGTGATGCCCGGGATCGGGCTCGCCGCGACGTCGAGCAGGTGCTGGCCGCCGTCGTCGCACTGGCGGGTGGCCGGGAACCGACCGCTGCCGAGCTGGCCAGGCTCGGATGTCCACTCACCGACGTCCTGGTCCGGGACACGCTGTGCGCGTTGGCGATCGGCGAGCGCGCAGACGAAGCCGAGCGGCTTTGGTCGGCGTTGGCCCGCGTGCTGCCGGAGCCGTGGCGGGCCGAGGCACTGGTCCTGCTGGCGTTCAGCGCCTACGCGCGTGGTGACGGGCCGTTGGCCGGGGTGTCACTGGAGGCCGCCCTGCGTGGCGCGCCAGGGCATCGGATGGCGGGCCTGCTCGACACCGCGTTGCAGTCCGGGCTGCGGCCCGAGCGCATCCGCGGATTGGCGGACACCGGTTATAGGCTGGCCCAGCAGATCGGGGTGCAGCTGCCGCAGCGACAGGGGTTCGGTCAGCAAGCCGGCTGAGCCCGGCGGTTCAGCGAGGTTCGACGGAGGAGAGGCGAAGCTGGGACCGCCGCATGAGGCAGCGGCGTTCAGACCTTCTGGACCTTCACGGCGTGCGCCATCTCGTAGGCCAGGCTCACGTCGGTGTGGCCGGGGATCACGATGGTCACGCCGTCATCGCCGTCGGCCTGCACGGTCACCCTGGCGTCGGGCACCACCCCCGCTTCCTTGAGCCCGGCCATCAGCTCGATGTCGCCCTGGACGTGCTCGGTGAGCCGGCGGACCACCACCGCCACGGGGGAGCCCGCCGGCAACTCGGTCAGCCGCACCAGGTCGGAATCCCAACCGGTGGAGCCCGCGCCGAAGCCGAGGTCCGGCAGGCCGGGGATGGGGTTGCCGAACGGCGAGGTAGTCGGGTTGTCGAGTACTTGAACCAGGCGCCGTTCGACATCCTCGCTCATCACGTGTTCCCAGCGACAGGCCTCGGCATGCACCTCTTCCAGTGGCAGCCCGATGATGTCGACCAGCAGCCGCTCAGCCAACCGGTGTTTGCGCATCACCGAGACGGCCAGCGTGCGGCCTTTCTCGGTGAGCTCGAGGTGACGGTCGCCGGCGACTTTCAGCAGGCCGTCGCGCTCCATGCGGGACACCGTCTGGCTGACGGTGGGACCGCTTTGTTCCAGTCGCTCGGCTATCCGCGCACGCAGCGGGGTGACACCCTCTTCCTCAAGGTCGTAGATCGTCCTGAGGTACATCTCGGTGGTATCAACCAGGTCATTCATTCGGCACCTTCCGTCGCAGCTGAGTCTACTTCGGTAGCCGAGTACACGGTGAGCAAGCGACGTCCGGCGCTCCGGCGATAACGCCCGTCCGGCGGGCCACCGAGGACGGCGGACCGCCGGGGCGGGGGGGAAGCGGGCCCATGACCCCGTCCGCTGGCGTACGCGGGCAGGCGGGCGGCGCGCCCCCCTGCGCCGCCGACCCGACGACGAGGAGTCGGTGCGCACCGTGGCGCGCAAGACCCGCACCCTGATCACCGAGAACGCCTATGGCCTGATCCAGGCCGCCGCCGGCGTGGACGGATCAAACGTGGCCGCC
>CAXYUC010000097.1:0-16276 GCA_964292075.1 uncultured Mycolicibacter sp. | reverse complement strand
GCCTCGCCATCGAGCTGCTCGCCGGCCAGCTCCAACAAAACAAATACGGCATCCCCGGCATCCCCACCACCCCCTACGTCGAGGGCTCCTGGGTCGGCGGGGGCCCGCTCCCGGCCAACCCTTGAGCCATCCCCCCCCCCCCCGGTTTCCCCACCGTCAACCCGCGGGCGGCCCCACCCCCCCCTCCCTTCCCACCCTCCCCCCCGCCCCCCCCCGCCCCTCCGATGCCCATGAACGAGCCGCCGAGGCCGCCCGCGCCGCCGTCACCGCCCACCGCGCCCGCACCACCGGCGCCGCCGTTGCCGAACCAGCCGGCGTTGCCGCCGGCGCCGCCGCCGATGGTCGCGGCCGCGTCCTTGTCAGCGCCCACGGAGTAACCGGCGCCGCCGTCACCGAACCACAGCCCGCCGTTGCCACCGTCAGGGTGCTCAGCTGTTCCGGCAGCACCGTCACCGATGTAGATCTGGCCCTCGGGCGCCCAGCTGTTGACCATGTTGATGATCCAGGCGTTCGCCGAGTTGTCGATAAACGACTCCACGGACGAGTGCAGCGGCTGATAGATCAGCGTGTTGAACAGCATCGATACGTCGAACACACTGGTGTCGGCGGCGCTACCCGGTTCAGCCGACGAGTTGAACCACGAACTGATGTCCCAGGCGTTGTTGTCCCAGCCGGTGCCCGAGTCTGAGACGGGGGTGAACAGGTTGTCCAACCAGTCGAAATCCCAGTCGGCGTGCGCCGTGGGAGCGGCTGCCAGCGGGGCCATGCCGAAGGTCAGGAACGCCGCCGCCGTGCCACCGGCACCCACCAACCGATTCGTCTTTCGGTGGTTGTTCCGACGCTGCTGCCGACCTGACATGATTCCCCGCTTCTGCGTTAAGGCGACCTGTGTAAACCGGTCAAATAGTTACGTTGCTCACCGCAGGGTATTCCAAGGAACGGGGTTCATCCACTCGTGCGAGGCGACCTGACCGGCCACAAGGAAGTTAAGGACGTGTAATCAGTCTGCGTCCGAAGGGCTCTGGCGAACTACCTTGAGGCGGTACATCGTCAGATCCGCCGGGACACCGCTGGTCTTGGCCGCAAGCACCTGACGGCGCGCCCGCTTGGCTACCACACCCAGCTCATTGAGGGCGGCCGGATCGATACGTTCCAATGTCGGCCCAGAAACCACGATCCCGCCCTTGGCGGCGCGCTCCATGACCCGGGCGGCAATGTTGACGTCCACGCCGAGCCAGTCGTCGGCCAGCCGCTGCGGCCGGCCGGTGTGGATGCCGACCCGCATCCGCGGCGTGTGCCCGTTGACCTCGACGTGGCGGATGGCCTCTTGCGCCGCTAGGACCGCGGCGACGGCGACCAGCGGGTCGCGGAACACGGCCATCAGCCCGTCGCCCATCCGTTTGACGATGCGGCCACCGGCGTCCAGCAACGGCGGCTCGATCGCCCGCGACACCCGCCGCAGCAGGGTCAGGGTGGCGTCGTCGCCGGACTGCAGGGACCACGTGGAGAAGCCGACCAGGTCGGTGAAGACCAGCGTCGCCTCGGCGTTGCCGGGCACCCGCGACATCCGTTGGGTCAGGGCCTGCCACACCTGTAGGGCACCCAGGCTGACTTCGCGGGAGGCCGCCGAGCGATCTCCCATCAGGCGATCGGCGGCCCGCGCGGCGGCCTGCGGTCCCCCATCACCGGCGGTGGACAACGGGTCACCGAACTCCGGATCCCCGGGCAACACCCGTCGCACCCGCCGGACCAGGTCGACGATCCGGACGTCGTTGGTGGTGCGGTTCAGCCAGGCCGCGGCCTCGTCCAGGGAGAACGATGGGCGGTGGTCGGGGCTGGGCTCCTCGGGCATATCCACCGCCTCCCCGAGCCCATCAGCCTGCCGAGGGGCCGGCTCGAGGTCCATGAGCTTCAGGGTAGGTGGCGCTCGCCGACACCGGCAACGACCCCGACAGTGGTGCACGCCACGATCGGCGATTTCGGCGCGACGCGCCACAGCGAATGTAGACAACGATCGTTGTCACAATTATCGTTGTTTCAGGTTCCAAGACAGGAGACGTGATGACAGTTACGCCGACCGCGGCCGTTGAGCAGGCGCCTGCGCCCGCCGAAGAAAGTGCCCCGAGCGTTGCCAAAACCGCTCCCAAACCCGCTCCCGCGGTGGAGCCGTTGAACGCCGACTCGTTGACCTGGAAGTACTTCGGCGACCTGCGCACCGGCATCATGGGCGTGTGGATCGGCGCCATCGAGAACATGTACCCCGGCCTGGGCGCGGGCGTGACGGAGCACTCCAGCATCTTGAGCGAGCCGATGCAACGCGTCACGCGCTCGGTGTACCCGATCATGGGCGTGGTCTATGACGGCGTCCGAGCCCAGCACACCGGCGCCTCGATCCGCGACTACCACCGCGACATCAAAGGCGTGGACGAGAAGGGCCGGCGCTATCACGCGCTGGACCCCGACACCTTCTATTGGGCGCACGCCACGTTCTTCATGCTGATCATCAAACTCGCTGAGTACTTCGACGGCGGGCTCACCCTGGCCGAGAAGCACCAGCTCTTCGACGAGCACGTGCGGTGGTACCAGATGTACGGCATGAGCATGCGCCCGGTGCCGAAGTCCTGGGAAGAGTTCTGCGAGTACTGGGACCGGGTTTGCGAGGACGAGCTGGAGCTGACACCGGCTGCCATGGACATCTTGAACATCCGCATCCCGAAGCCGTGGTTCGTGCCCATGCCCGACGCGGTGTGGCACCAGATGTTCAAGCCGGCCCTGGCCGCCCAACGCTGGGTGGCGGCCGGATTGTTCGAGCCGGCGGTGCGGGAAAAGGCCGGTCTGCGCTGGTCAGAAGGTGACGAGGTGCTGCTACGGCTGCTGGGCAAGATCAGCCACGTGGCATTCAGCTTCGTACCCGACGAGATTCGGCTGCACCCGCGCGCGTTGGCCGGGTACCGGCGCGAGCAGGGCAAAATCCCCAGCGACACAGCGCCGATCGAGGCCCCCTGGTTCAGCGGACCGCCAAAAGACCGGCGCCGCAGCGGGATGCACTACGTCCCGCCGGTCAGCCGGGGCATGAAGTTGGTCGAGCGCGCCGGTGCGCTGATGCACAGCACCTTCTCACTGGCCGCCGGCAGCGGTCTGACCCCGCGGCCGCCGCGCCGCAAGCCCAAGGCCGCCTAAGCCCGGCGCTGGGCTCGCGCGCTCTGGTAGAGGCAGATCGCTGCTGCGGCAGCAACATTGAGGCTCTCAGCGCCGCCTGCCATCGGGATGTGCACCCGGTGGTCGGCGGCGGCTGCGGCCTCGGCCGGCAATCCCTGGGCCTCCGGACCGAACAGCCACGCCGTGGGCGCGGTCAGCACCGAGTCGGCGTCGTCGAGACTCAGTTCGCCATCAAGAGCCGTCGCCAGCACCTGCAGCCCCGCCTCCCGCAATGTGGTGAGCACGGCATCGGTGTCGGCCGCCACCACGACCGGGATGTTGAAGATGCTGCCCGCGGACGAGCGCAGGCATTTGCCGTTATAGGGATCGACGCTGTTGCCGGTCAGCACCACCAAGTCGGCGCCGGTGGCGTCGGCGATGCGGATCAGGGTGCCGGCGTTACCGGGCTCGCCGATGCCCACGGCCACCGCCACCAGTCGCGGGGCGTCGGCCAGTAGTATCTGCAGATCCGCTTCGGTATGCGCGCACACCGCAACCAATCCGGCCGGGGTAACGGTGTCCGACAACGCTTTAGCCGCGCGGTCGGTGACCAGTTGGACCGGTACCTGCGCGTCAGTCAGCAGATCGTGGTGCCGCTGCGCCGCCGACTCGGTGGCGAAGATCTCGAGGACCAAGCCGCGAGTGATCGCGGCCTCGATCAGATTCCGCCCCTCGGCCAGGAAGCGCTGTTCGCGCTTCCTGGCCACGTGCCGATGCAGCTTGACCGCCGCGACCACCCGGGCCGAACGTTCGGTCAGCATCGGCTCGGTTCGGGTCAGGCAGCCTCGCCGGACGGCGCGTTGACGTCCTCAGGCAGCGCGGCCCGAGCGACCTCGACCAGCGCGGTGAACGCAGCCGGGTCGCTGACGGCGATCTCGGCGAGGTTCTTGCGGTCCACCTCGACACCGGCGGCCTTGAGGCCCTGGATCAACCGGTTATAAGTGATGTCGTTGGCGCGAGCCGCCGCGTTGATCCGCGTGATCCACAGCTTGCGGAAGTCGCCCTTGCGTGCGCGACGGTCCCGGTAGGCGTAGGTCATTGAGTGCAGCTGCTGCTCTTTGGCCTTGCGGTACAGCCGCGACCGCTGGCCACGGTAACCCTTCGAAGCCTTCAGGACTGTACGGCGCTTCTTCTGCGCGTTGACTGCGCGCTTCACGCGTGCCATGGGATGTTCCTACTCTCGTTGGACGTAAGGGGAATTGCGGTACCAGAAAGCGGCAATCAGCCGTTCAGCATCGCGTTGACGCGCTTGGTGTCGTTGGCAGCCACCTCGGTGCGGCCGGCCAGCCGACGGGTGCGGGTGCTCGGCTTGTGCTCGAGCAGGTGGCGGGCGTTGGCCTTCTGCCGGACGATCTTGCCGGTTCCGGTGCGACGGAACCGCTTCGAAGCGCCGCTGTGGGTTTTCGCCTTAGGCATGTTTCCTCAGTTCTGGTGTCGGGTTTTCAGTTCTCGGGCTGTGGCTCGGCCGCGTCCGCCGCGGGGGCGGGAGGGGTAGCGGGTGCGGGTGCGGGGTGAACCGCGCCGCCACCGGCGTCCTCTGCAGCCTTGGCACGGGTTTTCGCGCCGCGGTGCGGTGCCAGCACCATCGTCATGTTGCGTCCGTCTTGCTTGGCGGAGGTCTCGACGAAGCCGTACTCGGCAACGTCGGCGCCCAGCCGCTGCAGCAGGCGGTAGCCGAGCTCGGGCCGGGACTGCTCACGGCCGCGGAACATGATCGTCACCTTGACCTTGGCCCCGGCTTCGAGGAAGCGGACCACGTGGCCCTTCTTCGTCGCATAGTCGTGGTCGTCGATCTTGGGACGCAGCTTCTGTTCCTTGACGACGGTCTGCTGCTGGTTCTTGCGAGACTCGCGCTCCTTCTGAGCCGCCTCGTACTTGTACTTGCCGTAGTCCATGATCTTGCAGACCGGCGGTTTGGCGGTCGGTGCGACTTCGACAAGATCAAGATCGGCATCCGCGGCGACGCGAAGCGCATCTTCGATGCGCACAATGCCTACCTGTTCCCCGCCCGGGCCGATCAAACGAACCTCAGGTACACGAATGCGCTCGTTGACGCGGATCTCAGTGCTGATGGGACCTCCTTGGGTAGTCTTCGGTCGCGGCCGCCGCAGTGCTCGTCCGGACGCAGCGGCGCTGACCCCACCCACCAGCAAAAAAGCCCTGCACGAAGCAGGGCCCATACCGACCGATCACGGCCTGAAGAGCATCAAGCCGCCTGCGCATCGCACAGAGCAGACGGTTTACACCGCCTGCGACCGGACCACTGAGCCGCAAGGATTGCTCCTCGGCTAGAGGTGGGAGGGAACTCCACTTGCTGTCCTGGCGTACGCCGGGACGGTCGCGTTAGGGAGTCTAGCAGCTGCTGCGCACTGCTTCCGCCTGGCGATCATCCCACCGGCGATTCCTCACGTCCTTTTCGTCCTTTTCGCGGGTTTCCTGCTTATTCTCGCGGGCTATGACGTTGACTGTGCCGCCTGTGTCGCGCTCGCGCGGCAGCCCGACGACTCGGTTCTACTGGGTGCCCGCTGCGGCCGCCTGGGCCGTCGGTATCGCCGCCACATTGTTGCTGGCGGCGAGCATGTCACCGGTGATCCGGTGGGCGATCCGGGTGCCTCGGGAGTTCATCGACAAATACCTGTTCAATTTCCCCGACACCAGCCTGGCCTGGGCGTTCGTGCTGGCCCTGCTGGCCGCCGCGCTCAGCGCGCGCAAGCGCATCGCCTGGTGGTTGCTGATCGCCAACCTGGTGGTCGCCGGCGGCTGGAACGCCAGCCGGCTGGTGTCGGACACCTCCGACCGGTTCCAAGTCATCAGCGGCGTCGTGGGCCTGGTACTGCACGTCGGCGCGATCGTGGTGCTGGTGCTGGCCCGCAGCGAGTTCTGGGCCAAGGTGCGCCGCGGCGCCCTGCTCAAATCGGCCGCGACGCTGATCGCCGGCTGGACCGTCGCGATCCTGCTGTGCTGGGGCCTTATCGAGCTGTTCCCCGGGACGGTGACCCGCCCGCTGCGGCTGCCCTATGTGGTGAACCGGGTGGTCGGCTTCGGGCTGTTGGAGCCGGACTTCTTCCCCGGCAAGCCGGAGCTCGGACTGCGCGCGCTCTGCGGGTTGCTGGGCGCGCTGGCCCTGATCATCGCGGCCATCGTGCTATTCCTGTCCCAGCGCTCCGACAACGCCCTCACCGGCCAGGACGAGTCGGCGATCCGCGGGCTGCTCGAGCAGTACGGCCAGAACGACTCGCTGGGCTACTTCGCCACCCGCCGCGACAAGTCGGTGGTGTTCGCCCCCAACGGGCGCGCCGCCATCACCTACCGGGTCGAGGTGGGGGTCTGTCTGGCCAGCGGCGATCCGGTGGGCGACCCCAGAGCGTGGCCGCAGGCCATCCATACCTGGCTGCGGGTCTGCAAGGACTACGGCTGGGCACCCGGCGTGATGGGGGCCAGCTTCGCCGGTGCACAGGCCTTCCGCGACGCTGGCTTGAGCGCCCTGGAACTGGGCGACGAGGCGATCTTGCGCCCCTCGGAGTTCAAACTGTCCGGACCGGATATGCGCGGGGTGCGCCAGGCGGTGACCCGCGCCCGCCGCTCGGGCCTGACGGTGCGGATGCGCCGGCACGGCGAGATCGGCGCCGACGAGATGGCCCGCGTCATCGAACACGCGGATGCCTGGCGCGACACCGAATCCGAGCGCGGGTTCTCCATGGCGCTGGGCCGCCTCGGCGATCCGGCCGACTCCGACTGTCTGCTGGTCGAGGCGGTACGCGGCGATCCGCGCACCGGTGAGGTCGTGGCGATGCTGTCGCTGGTGCCGTGGGGGCACAACGGGGTGTCGCTGGATCTGATGCGCCGCTCCCCGCAATCGCCCAACGGCACCATCGAACTGATGGTCAGCGAACTGGCACTGCAGGCCGCCACCATCGGCGTCAGCCGGATCTCGTTGAACTTCGCCATGTTCCGGGCCGCCTTCGAACAGGGCGCGCAGCTGGGCGCCGGTCCGGTGCTGCGACTGTGGCGCCGGCTGCTGATGTTCTTCTCCCGCTGGTGGCAGCTGGAGACGCTGTACCGGTCGAACATGAAGTATCGGCCGGAGTGGGTGCCGCGCTACGCCTGCTACGAGGATGCCCGGCTGATCCCCCGAGTCGGGGTGGCCTCGGTGATCGCCGAAGGCTTTCTGGTGCTGCCCTTCTCACGGCGCAACGAGCAGCACACCGGACACCACTCGGCCGTGCCGGCGACCGTGGCCGCCTCCGGGCGGCTGCACAACGACGGGACCGCACCCGACGACGTCGACGGCGCTGCCGCCGACGCCTTCGCCGAGCCCCCCGAGACGCTCCCCCGGCTGCCCGAACAGGTCCGAGTCCGGATGGCCAAGCTGAAGTCCTTGCAGGACAGCGGCGTCGACGCCTACCCGGTGGGCGCCCCGCCCAGCCACAGTGTGGCCCAAGCCCTGGCCAGCGACGCTACGGAGACCGTGTCGGTGGCCGGGCGGGTGCTGCGGATGCGCGACTACGGCGGCGTGCTCTTCGCCCAACTGCGCGACTGGTCCGGCGAGGTGCAGTTGCTGCTGGACAACTCGGTACTCGCGCAGGCCGACGGGGAGGCGCGCGCCGCGGACTTCAGTGCGGGCGTCGATCTCGGCGACCTGGTCGAGGCGACCGGCCGAATGGGCCACAGCCGCAACGGAACACCGTCGCTGCTGGTGGAGCACTGGCGGCTGGTCGGCAAATGCCTGCGCCCGCTGCCCGACAAGTGGAAAGGCCTGACCGACCCGGAGGCTCGGTTACGGACTCGCTATGTGGACCTGGCGATCAACACCGAAGCCCGCGAGCTGATCGCAGCCCGCAGCAATGTGCTGCGTTCCATCCGGGACACCTTGTACGCCAAGGGATTCCTGGAGGTCGAGACTCCGATCCTGCAGCAGCTGCACGGCGGGGCGAACGCACGCCCGTTCATTACCCACATCAACGCCTACGGCCTGGACCTGTATCTGCGGATCGCCCCGGAGCTCTACCTCAAGCGGCTGTGCGTGGGCGGGGTGGAGCGGGTGTTCGAGCTGGGCCGAGCATTTCGCAATGAGGGCGTCGATTACAGCCACAACCCGGAGTTCACCCTGTTGGAGGCCTACCAGGCCCACGGCGACTACCTGGCTTGGATCGACGGGGCGCGCGAGCTGATCCAGAACGCCGCGGTGGCGGCCAACGGTGCTCCGGTGGTGATGCGACTGGGGGCCGGCGACAAGCTCGAGGCGGTCGACATCTCCGGGCAGTGGCCGGTGCGCAGCGTGCACGACGCGGTGTCCGACGCGCTCGGCGAGCAGATCGACGCCGGCACCGATCTGGCCACCCTGCGCCGGTTGTGCGACCGCGCCGGTGTCCACTACCTGCGGCAGTGGGATGCCGGGGCGGTGGTGCTCGAACTCTACGAGCACCTGGTCGAGGCCCGCACCGAGCAACCCACGTTCTACACCGACTTCCCCACCTCGGTCTCGCCGCTGACCCGACCGCACCGCAGCAAGCCGGGAGTGGCCGAGCGGTGGGACCTGGTGGCGTGGGGCGTCGAGCTGGGCACCGCCTACAGCGAACTCACCGATCCGGTGGAGCAGCGCCGCCGGCTGCACCAACAGTCGCTGCTGGCCGCCGGCGGCGACCCCGAAGCCATGGAACTCGACGAAGACTTCCTGCAGGCCATGGAGTACGCGATGCCCCCGACCGGCGGGCTGGGCATGGGCGTGGACCGGATCGTCATGCTCATCACCGGCCACAGCATCCGGGACACCCTGCCGTTTCCGCTGGCCAAGCCCCGTTGAGAGGCATTCCGGTCCATCATGGAGGGGTGATCCTGGCCAGTGGCGAACACACCTCGCTGATGCATGGCTGGATCCCGGTCACGGTGCAGGCGGCGGCGGTGTTGTCGCTGGTCCTGGCCGTGGGTTGGCGGTCGCGCCGCTGGCTGTGGCGGCTGCCGCTGATCGCCGGCTTGGGGCTCGCGGCCGCGGGGTACGCGTACTGGTTCGTCACCGACGACGGCCTGTCCGGTCAGCCGCCCCCGCTGACCCTGTGGTTGTGGATCACCCTGACCGGCGCCGCCGCGGCGCTGCTGGTGCTGGGCTGGCAAGGTGCGGCCTGGTGGCGCCGCGGCATCGCCCTGTTGGCGGTGCCGCTGTGTCTGATCAGCGCGGGACTGACGCTCAACGCCTGGGTCGGTTACTTCCCGACCGTGCAGAGCGCGTGGGGCAACCTGACGTCTGGACCACTGCCCGACCAGAGCGACCTGGCCGCGGTACAAGCGATAGCCGGCTCGGGCACCCTGCCCGCGCGCGGTCACGTGCTGAAAGTGGCGATTCCCGCCGACGCCTCGCATTTCAAGCATCGCGGTGAACTGGTGTACCTGCCTCCGGCGTGGTTCGCCCAAAGTCCGCCTCCGGCGCTGCCGGCCGTGATGATGATTGGCGGCGAGTTCAACACGCCCGCGGACTGGCTGCGCTCCGGGGGCGCGATCAAGACCGCCGACGACTTCGCGGCCGCGCACCACGGCAACGCACCGGTGCTGGTGTTCGTCGACTCGGGCGGCTCCTTCAACAACGACACCGAATGCGTCAACGGCTCACGCGGTAACGCCGCGGACCATCTGACCGAAGACGTGCTGCCGTACGTGATCTCGCAGTTCGGCGTCAGCCCCGAACCGTCGCACTGGGGTGTGGTCGGCTGGTCCATGGGCGGCACCTGCGCGGTCGACCTGACCACGATGCACCCCGACAAGTTCAGCGCCTTCGTCGACATCGCCGGCGACCTCAGCCCCAACGCAGGAACCCGCTCCCAGACCATCAGCCGGCTGTTCGGCGGCAGTGTCGATGCCTGGGCGGCGTTCGACCCGTCGACGGTGATCGCCAAGCACGGCCGATATTCCGGGATTTCGGGGTGGTTCGCGGTGAACGGCAGCGCTACGAAGTCCGATACCGGCGGTCAGCTGGCCGCCGCGAAGTCGCTGTGCACGCTGGGCCAGGCCAACGGCATCGACTGCGCCGTGATCACCGAACCGGGCCAGCATGACTGGCCATTCGCCGGGAGGGTGTTCACCCACGCGCTGCCGTGGCTGGCCGGCCGGCTGAGCACCCCGGGGGTGCAACCGGTTCCGTTCCCGGACACGCCCGGCACGCCCACTCGTCGCGCTGCGGGCCGGTAACGTGGCGACCATGGGTGACGAGCCAAGCGACCCGCCGGCCGACAGCGGATACGACGCCACCGGCGTGCCGACGTTCGACTCGGTGCGCGAGAAGATCGAGCGCCGCTTCGAGACCTCGATCGGCGCCCAGGAATTGGATTCGGAGACACCCGAAGGCCGCGGCGTCGAGCAGCAGTTCGAGGACCGCCAGCGCGCGGCCGCCGACCGGCTGGAGCAGATCCGCAAGTCGATGCAGGGTGAACACTGACCGGTGCGCACCTTCACCATCGCCGAACGGCGACACCGTTTGGCGCGCAGACACTTTCTTGCCCCCGACACCGCTGCCGAGCCGATACCCCGGATCGCGGCAACATTGGTCGGGCTGCACGCCACCGACCCCGCGACGCCGTACCTGTCACTGTGGGCGCGGCGCCCGGAGTTCGCTGTGGCCGACCTCAACGACGCCCTGTATGAAAAGCGTTCGTTGGTCAAGCATCTGGCGATGCGCCGCACACTGTGGGTGTTCGATCCCGCCGACCTACCTGCCGTCCAGGCCGCGGCCAGCGACCGGGTGGCCGACACCGAACGGCGCAAGCTGATCGCCGATGTGGCCAAAGCGGGCGTGGCCGACGACGGCGAAAGATGGCTGACCCAAGCCAGCGCCGCGGTGCTGGCCCACCTCGAGGAGAACGGCCCGGCCAGCAGTAGCGCGCTGCGCGCGGCCCTGCCCGAACTGGCCGGCACCTACAACCCCGCTCCCGGGAAGTCCTACGGCGGCCAGACCCCTCTGGCGCCACGCGCCTTGACCGTGCTGGGCGCGCAGGGCCACATCGTGCGGGGTCCGAACGAGGGCGGCTGGACCTCGTCGCGGCCGCGATGGACTACCGCGGCCAGCTGGCTCGGTGGATCCGCCGCCCCGATGACCGCCGAACCGGCACAGATCCAGCTGATCCGCACCTGGCTGCGGGCGTTCGGCCCGGCCACCGCTGAGGACATCAAGTGGTGGTTCGGCACCACCAAGACCGTGGTCCGCAAGGCGCTGAGCGAGATCGGCGCCGTCGACGTCGACCTGCACGGCACGCCCGGCTATGCGCTGGCCGACGACCTGGAGCCCGAGCCCGAGCCCGAGCCGTGGGGTGCGCTGCTACCGGGCCTCGACGTCACCACCATGGGCTGGTATCAGCGCGACTGGTACCTCGGCGAGCACCGCAGCCAACTCTTCGACAACACCGGCAACGCCGGGCCCACGGTCTGGTGGAACGGCCGGATCGTCGGCGGCTGGTATCAGAACGCGGCCGCCGAGGGGCAGCTGCAGCTGCTCGTAGGCCCGGGCCGCCAGGCCCGCGACGTGCTGGCGCGCCGGGCGGAGGAGGTCACCGAGTGGCTGGACGGGGTGCGGGTGCCGCCGCGGTTCCCGTCGCCGCTGGTGAAGGCGGGCGACCGCTGAGTTATGGTGCAGGTACCATAACCATATGGCTCTGAAGAAGACGACGGTGATGGTCGACGAGGACGACCTGGCGGTGATCAAAGCAGCGGCCGCGCGGGACGGACGACCCGAGTCCGAGTACTTCCGCGAGGCTTTCCACCTCGCCGCCTTGCGGGCTCGTCGCTGGTCTGAGGACTGGGACATTCCCACGTTGAGCTTCGGACATCCGGTGACGGCTGACGAGATCCATCAGGTAGTCGCTGAGGCTGCTGGGCGCACTACCGAATGATCCTCGTGGGCGACACGTCGGGGCTGGTGGCAGCCTTCAACGTGGACGACCCGGAGCACGCCGCAGCACGGCAGGTCCTGATCGCGGCACCACTGACCGTCATCTCCCCCCTGGTTCTCCTTGAGATCGAACACATCGCCACCAGGACCATCAGTAGACAGGCGGCACTCGCGATCAATGATTGGCTCCTGGCCCAGGACCGCACCGGACGCGTCGCCATCGCCGCCGTTGCGGCCTCCACATTGCGAACCGCGCGAGCAGTCCAAAATCGTTACGCCGCCTTGCGACTCGATCTGACCGACGCGGTCTCCGTTGCCTTGGCCGACCAGTATGAAACCGACGCGGTACTCACGCTTGACCGTCGCGACTTCCGGGCTGTCGTTCCCCTGAGCGGCGCTCCGGCGTTCCGATTGCTGCCCGACGACAGCTAAGCGCTGGCCTTGCGGCGCCGTTTAACAGCCTTGGCGGGTTTGGCCGGTGCGGCGCCCAGGATTTCGGCGAGGAACTTGCCGGTGTAGCTCTCCGGCACGGCCAGCACGTCCTCGGGTGTGCCGGTGGCCACCACCGTGCCACCCCCGGCGCCGCCCTCGGGGCCCATGTCGATGATCCAGTCCGCGGTCTTGATCACGTCGAGGTTGTGCTCGATGACGATCACCGTGTTGCCCTTGTCGACCAGGCCGTTGATGACGCCCAGCAGTTTGGCGATGTCCTCAAAATGCAGGCCGGTGGTGGGCTCGTCGAGGATGTAGACCGTCCGGCCGGTGGAACGCTTCTGCAGTTCGGAGGCCAGCTTCACCCGCTGCGCCTCTCCCCCGGACAGCGTCGGCGCCGGCTGGCCCAGCCGCACATATCCCAGCCCGACGTCGACCAGGGTGCGCAGGTAGCGGTGGATGCCGGTGATCGGCTCGAAGAACTCCGCCGCCTCCTCGATGGACAGGTCCAGCACCTCGGCGATGGTCTTGCCCTTGTAGTGCACCTCCAGGGTCTCCCGGTTGTAGCGGGCACCGTGGCAGACCTCGCAGGGCACATAGACGTCCGGCAGGAAGTTCATCTCGATCTTGATGGTGCCGTCGCCGGTGCACGCCTCGCAGCGGCCGCCCTTGACGTTGAACGAGAACCGGCCCGGCTGATAGCCGCGAACCTTGGCCTCGGTGGTGGCGGCGAACAGGGTGCGGATCTTGTCGAACACCCCGGTGTAGGTGGCCGGGTTGGACCGCGGCGTGCGCCCGATCGGCGACTGGTCCACTCGCACCAGCTTGTCCAGGTGATCGAGCCCGGTGATCCGGGTGTGCCGGCCGGGCACCAGCCGGGCGCCGTTGAGTTTGTTGGCCAGCACCGTCGCCAGAATGTCGTTGACCAGGGTCGACTTGCCCGAGCCGGACACCCCGGTGACCGCGGTGAGCACACCCAGCGGAAACGCCACGTCGACACCGGACAGGTTGTGCTCGCGCGCACCGACCACCCCGAGTTGACGCTTGGCGTCCACCGTCCGGCGGACCTCGGGAACCGCAATGCTTTTCGCGCCCGACAGGTAGGCCCCGGTGATCGAGTCGGCGTTGGCCAACAGCTCGCTGTAGGTACCGCTGTGCACAATCTTGCCGCCGTGTTCGCCAGCCGCCGGACCGATATCGACGACCCAGTCGGCGTGCGCGATGGTGTCCAGGTCGTGCTCGACGACGATCAGGGTGTTGCCCAGGTCGCGCAGCCGGACCAGGGTTTCGATCAGCCGCCGGTTGTCGCGCTGGTGCAGCCCGATCGACGGCTCATCCAGCACGTAGAGCACCCCGACCAGGCCCGAACCGATCTGGGTGGCCAGCCGAATGCGTTGCGCCTCACCACCGGACAGCGTTCCGGCGGCCCGGGACAGCGTCAGATAGTCCAGACCGACGTCGAGCAGGAAGCTCAACCGGGCCTGGATCTCCTTGAGCACCTGCCCGGCGATGGCCTGCTCGCGCGGGCCCAGCGTCAGCGCGTTGAGGAAGTCCGAGCAGTCCGCGATCGACAGCTCACTCACCTGCGCAATGGACTTGCTGCCGTAGTCACCCGCGGCCAACGTGACCGCCAGGATCTCCGGCTTGAGCCGGGTGCCGGCGCATTCCGGGCACGGCACGTCCCGCATGAACCCGGCGTAGCGTTCCTTCATCTGCTCGGATTCGGTCTGCTCCATCTTGCGCTGCAGGAACGCCATCACACCTTCGAAATCGGTGTAGTACGAGCGGGTCCGGCCGTAGCGGTTCCGGTAGCGCACGTGGACCTGCTCGTCGGAGCCCTCCAGGATCGCCTTGCGGGCCTTGGCCGGCAGTTTGCGCCACGGGGTGTCGACGTCGAAGCCCATCGCCTCACCCAGGCTGGCCATCATCCGGGTGAAGTACTCGCTGGTGGGGCCCATCGACCAGGGCACCACCGCGCCCTCGGCCAGGGTGCGATCCGGGTCGGGCACCACCAGGTCGGCGTCGACCTCCTTGCGGATGCCCAGGCCCGCGCATTCCGGGCAGGCCCCGTAGGGCGAGTTGAACGAGAACGACCGCGGCTCCAGGTCGTCTACCGACAGCGCATGCGCGTTGGGGCAGGCCAGTTTCTCGGAGAACCGCTGCTCGCGGTGCGGGTGGTCGTCGTCCCGGTCGACGAACTCCAGCACCACGATGCCGTCGGCCAGGCCCAGCGCGGTCTCCACCGAATCGGTGAGGCGCTGCTTGGCCGACTCCTTGACTGTGAGGCGGTCCACGACCACCTCGATGTCGTGCTTCTCCTGCTTCTTGAGCTTGGGCGGATCGGTCAGCGAATGCACCACACCGTCGACGCGCACCCGGCTGTAGCCCTGGGTGTTCAGCTTCTCGAAGAGGTCGGCGAACTCCCCCTTGCGGGTGCGCACCACCGGTGCCAGCACCTGGAAGCGCAGGCCCTCGTCCATCGCCAGCACCTGGTCGACGATCTGCTGCGGGGTCTGGCGGGCGATCCGCTCACCACAGACCGGGCAGTGTGGGGTCCCGGCGCGCGCGTAGAGCAGCCGCAGGTAGTCATAGACCTCGGTGATGGTGCCGACCGTCGAGCGCGGGTTGCGGTTGGTGGATTTCTGGTCGATGGACACCGCCGGCGACAGGCCCTCGATGAAGTCGACGTCGGGCTTGTCCATCTGGCCCAGGAACTGGCGGGCGTAGGCCGACAGGGATTCGACGTAGCGGCGCTGGCCCTCGGCGAAGATGGTGTCGAAGGCCAGCGAGGATTTGCCCGAACCGGACAGCCCGGTGAACACGATCAGCGCGTCGCGCGGCAGGTCCAGATCCACACTGCGCAGGTTGTGTTCACGCGCACCCTTGACGATCAGCCGGTCAGCCACGGGTCCATGCTAGGTGGCGCTACCGACAACCAGCTCAGGGCCAGTACCGTGACGGTCATGACCTCCCAGATCGCGGTTGACGACAACTACACCGGACACCTCGAAGCCGGGACCGCGGCGCGACGCACCCTGCCCGGGGCCACCATCATCAAGGCGTCGGTGGGCCCGATGGACAACAACGCCTACCTGGTGACCTGCACCAACACCGGCAAGACGCTGCTGATCGACGCGGCCAACGACGCCGAGAACCTGGTGGCGCTGGTGCGCGAGTACGCCCCGGACGTGGCGTTGATCGTCACCAGCCACCAGCACTTCGATCACTGGCAGGCGCTGACCGCGCTGGCCGAGGCCACCGGGGCACCGACCGCCGCGCATGCCCTGGACGCCGAGCCGCTACCGGTGAAACCGGACCTGATCCTGGCCGACGGCGACACCGTGACGGTCGGCGACCTGAGTTTCGACGTGATCCACCTGCAGGGCCACACCGAGGGATCGGTGGCGCTGGCCCTGGACGGCGCGGCCACCGGCGGCGTGACGCAGCTGTTCACCGGCGACTGCCTGTTCCCGGGCGGCGTCGGAAAGACTTGGCAGCCTGGGGATTTCGAGCGCCTGCTGGGTGACGTGAGTCGCAAGGTGTTCGACCGGTTCGGCGACGACACCGTCGTCTACCCCGGACACGGTGATGACACCGTCCTGGGGGTCGAGCGCCCGCACCTGGCGGAATGGCGCGAACGGGGCTGGTGAACTCCCCCGCTAGGTTCACGCGGCGGTCCCAGCTTCGGCTCTCCTCCGTCGAACCTCGCGAACCGCCGGCTAGCTGTTCTTCACGGGCAGGTTGTGAACGCGTAGGCGTTCGATGGGTGTCTTT
>CAXYUC010000096.1:0-17176 GCA_964292075.1 uncultured Mycolicibacter sp. | reverse complement strand
CAGGGGGTCAATTTTCCACTGCCGGCAGGGGGTCAGATTTCACCCGCCGTTGACATATGACGGATTCGGCTGGTCCGCGGCGTCGGAAACAGCGATTCAAGGCTGTCGAAAACAGCGAGTCAAAGTTGTCGGAAACAGCGAGTTCATTCGTTCGAAAACGTTGACTTCCCCCAAGCTGACCGGCGATCAGGGCGCTATCGATGCGGCAGCGAAAGGTCTCCTCGATTTCGCAGCCGCCGTGGACTCCTCAAAGCACGGCGCCCCCGCCGCCCTTGTCGTTGTGACAGCTACCGGCGGCGGTGGAAAACGAGCCGATGGCGTTCACGTAGTGCCGATCTCGGCCCTCGGACCGTAGCTCACGCTACCGAAACTCGAGAATCAGATCAGCTTGGCGTCGCGCAGAAGCGGGCCGGCCTCGGTCTCGTCGAGCTTGCCCACGATCCAGCTCTTGAGCATTTTGGGTCCGTGCAGTTCCACCTTCTCGCCGTCGCGCAGGTAGGCAGTGGCCCGGAGCAGTTCCCGGATGTCATAGGTCGAGTTGTAGACCTCGGGCACACCGCGCTCGATGTCGAGCAAGGTGTAGACGGCCTCCATCGGGGTACGTACCGAGTACTCCGTGGTGAAGATGCAGTCCCGCTGTGCCGACTCCGCGAACTGGCCGATAAAGGCGAAGTTCACCGAGCCCTCGGGCACCACGTCGGGCCGGTCACCGTGCTTGCGCGGCATGAAGAATGCCGTCACGTAGGGCATCATGCAGGGCACGGCCTTCGCCGCATTCGCCGCGAGTTCGTCGATATCCTCGACCGGAACGCCCATGTGGTAGAGCCACTCTTGGGTGATCTCCTCTCCGGTGCACTCCTGGATTGACTTCTTGACGTAGTCGCCTGCGACATCGGTGAACAGCGCATACACCCAGACCACGATCTGGTCTGCGGGTTGCTGTTTGAAATGCGGCTGCCGGTTCACCGTCCACGACATCAGCCAGGACGAGTCATGGGCCGTGACGATGCCGCCGGTAACCACCTTGCCGCTGAACGGATCACGTTTGCAGATCCGTTGGATGTATTCGGGAATCCGCTTGTCCAGGGTGGTGACCGTGCACGATTCCCACTTGGTGGCCGCGATGTTGCCGGCGAAGACGTCGGGACGGCCGAAGGCCGGGTCTTTGGTGGCGATCCGTCGCCACAGATCCCATGCCGGGGCCGGTCCGGTGTTCAGCTTCGCCGGTGTGTGATGGTCCCCCTCGTCGGAGTTCTCGGTGAGCGAGCCGATGGTGATGAACAGCAGATCGTCGTCGGTTAGCGGTGTTCCGCCCTGGGTTCCCTCGGAGGTCCACTGCACGTAGGTGGCCCGTTTGCGGCCGTCCCTCAGGTCGAAATCCACGTCGGTGACGACAGTGTCGAACTTGAACACCACGCCCTGCTCGGTCAGCCACTTGTACAGCGGCAGCACCAGCGACTCGTACTGGTTGTACTTGGTGAACTTCAGGGCCGACAAGTCCGGCAGGCCCTTGAGGTGGTGAATGAACCGGTGCAGGTAGAGCTTGAACTCCAGGGCCGAATGCCAGTTCTCGAAGGCGAACATCGTGCGCCAGTAGGTCCAGAACTGGGACTCCAGGAATTCCTTGGAGACCACCTCGTCGATCTTCTTGTTCTCCATCTCCTGGCGGGTGGCGGCGAAGATCTTCGTGATGTCGGCTTGGGCGGCATTGGAGAGTCGGAAGAGACCGTCGAAATGGGCGTCTTGGCCCCGCTTCTCGGTGACACGTAGCAACGAGGAGTTCGGATCGTCGAGGTTGAGCCAGTAGAACTCGTCCAGGACGCTGGCGTCCTCGATCTCCAGCGAGGGAATCGACCGGAACAAGTCCCAGAGGCACTCGAAGTGGTTCTCCATCTCGCGCCCGCCGCGGATGACGAAACCCTTCTTTGGTTCCTTGATGCCGTCCAGGGCGCCGCCGGGCAGCGGGAGTTCCTCGAAAATGGTGATGTCCGAACCGGCCATCCGGCCGTCTCGGATCAAGAAGGCGGCACCGGACAGCGATGCCAGCCCTGCTCCGACGAACCAGGCTCGTTTCCCGTCTACCTTGGCCGGCTTGCGGGGTCGGGCGAAGGCCTCGTAGTTTCCTGCCGTGTAGCGCATTTGCTCCCTACCCTTTCTGGTCGTAGTCGTAGAACCCGGCGCCTGCTGCCGCTCCGGTGCGGCCTTTGTCGATGTAGTTCTCCTTGAGCCACGCTGCCAGCTGCTGATCGCGCTCGTCGCCGTGCGACAGCATGTTGTATGGGGTGTTCAGGCCGATGACGTCGTATATCTGAAACGGTCCCATCGGTGCACCGGTGTCGATGCGCCACACGTCGTCGACGACCTTCGGCTCCGCGAAGCCGCCCGCGACCAGCGATAGTGCTGCGTTCAAAAACGGGATCAGCAGCGAGTTGAGCAGGTAACCCGGCACTTCCTTTTTGATCGGGATCGGGACCATCCCCATTGCGCCGGCGAACGCCACAACCCGGTCGAAGACCTCCGGCGACGTTTCTTTGGTGCCCATGATCTCCGCAGTATTGAACTGCCACACCATGTTTGCGAAATGCATCGCGAGAAACCGGTCCGGCCGTCCGGTCGCATCGGAGATGGCGCTGGGCAATAGCGATGAGGAGTTGGTGGCGAAGATGGTGCGCTGCGGAGCGGCCTCGTTGAGCTTGGCGAAGGTATCGCGTTTGAGCTGCAGGATCTCCGGGATCGCCTCGATCACGATGTCCGCCTCCGCTACCGCGTCGGCCAGATCGCAGGAGTAGTCGATGCGAGTCAGGGCTGCTTCGGCAGCACCGTCCTCGGCGTTACCGAATGCAGCACGGTAGGTGTCCACGAGTCCGGCGAACTTGGACTTCGCTGCAGTGAGAGCCTCCTCGTTGATGTCGTACGCGGTGACCGAGAAGCCTTTGTAGGCCGCCTGGAAAGCGATCTGCGCGCCGAGAACGCCGGTGCCCAGGACCAGAACCTTGTTGACGTCGCTCATGCTCACCGAACCCCGCTTCTTTCACTGTCTGACAGATTCAGGCCTCGGGATTGATTCTGCCTGTTCTGTGGGCGCCCCGCCGGTTGTTGGCCGCTCCAGCGCGCGAAACTCTTGGCTAGCCGATTCGCAAAGCAGATCTGTACGACCTGTAACAGCAAACCCGGGATGCCGCTGTCGACGATCTCGCGGGCGCCAGTCAATGACGAGCGTCAGCGAACCAATTCGGGGTGTCGGCGGCGGATGCGTCATCCTTGGACTGGGCGATGCAGGCAATGCAGAAATCGACAATCGACTTCAGAAGGCGGTGGCGGAGTGTTCTTCTTCTGGGATGTGGTTCCCTACGCGCAAACTGGCGGCCCCCGTGTCTAGCGCTCGGGATGCCTGGCGGCTGCTGGAGCCACTGCATGCGGTTGTCTACTTCTCGCCTGAGCCCTTAGCCGCACTCGATGCCGCCGGCTATCGCGGCTTCTGGATGGGCTACTTCGCGGGCCGCGCCGCGCCGTTGGGTGCGGTCGGCGCCGACGTCGTGCATGCGGCGTTCTACAACTTCTCCTACGAACGAGTCGCCAAGGCGCTGCCCGCCGCCTGGGGTTTCGCGCCGCCCGAAGCCGCACTACACGCCCGGGAAGAAGGCGCCGTCGCCGCATTGCGGCGCCACCTCGCGGACTTGGCGGACGGTCCGGAGGTGGCCCGTGCGGCCGAACTCGCCTCGCGTGCGGCCGACGCGGTGCCGCTGGCCGGCCGTGTTCTGGGTGCCGCGAATCATGCTCTGCCGCTGCCCGAACAGCCGTTGGCGAGGTTGTGGCACGCGGCCACGGTGCTGCGTGAGCATCGCGGTGATGGCCATATCGCGGCCCTTCTGGCAGCCGGCATCGAGGGCCGCGAATCCCATGTGTTCCACGCCCTGGCCTCGGGAACCCCGCGCCATACCTACACGGTCGCGCGCGAATTCACCGATGACGAGTGGAACCGGCTGACGAACGCACTGCGCGACAAGGGCCTTGCCGGATCCGAGGGGCTCACCCCCGAAGGCGTCCGGCTCAAGGCGCAGATCGAAGAACAAACCGACCGGCTCGCCGCTCCGGCATACGACGCGCTGACCGACGCCGAACGGCACGACCTGATCCGGGTGCTGCCCCCGCTGACCCGCGCCGTCGTGGCGTCCGGTGAAATCCCCCTCGATTCGCCGATGGGCCTTGATCTTCGCCAGTTCCTCGACCGGCAGTGAGCGGTAGGATTTCCCACGTGGCTCCATCCGGTAGGCCGGACATGTCCTCCTACGAGCGCAAGGAATGGGACACGCTGCTGGACGCGGCCACCGCCCCCGAACCGCCCGGATGGTTCGAAGGCCTCAGCCAAGGCATCGCCGATCGCGCCAAAGACGTCGTTTCCCAAGTCCGCTCCGGGGTCGAACAGGTCCCGGGCGCCACGGGGGCCATCGGCAAGGTAGACCAGCTCACCACCAAGGCCCTGGAAACTCTGCACTCCGTCCTGGTCGAGCGAGGGCTCAATTCGGTCAAGCCGGCCAACGTATTTGCGATGTTTGCCGATGAAGGCGTCGCGGTGCAGTCCTACGGCGAGGTCAAGTGCCTCGACCTGAAGCTCTGCGATCGCTCGGTCCCGCGCCGCAAGGATCGCTATGTGGCCTTAGCCCTGGCTGAAGGGGCGGCGTCCTCGTTGGCGGTGACGGGTTCGGCGGTGTCCAGCGCGGTCACCGGCGGCACGACGTTGCCGGTCGCCGCCTCGGCAGTCGTGGCCGATGTGACCGCGGTGCTGGTCGGGATGGGCCGCATCGTGGCATTGGTTGCGGCGCATTACGGTTACGACGTCCGTGAGCCGGACGAGCAGGCGTTCGCCTCGGGGGTGATCGCCTATTCCGCCGCCGGCAACTCCGCGGAGAAGGCTGCCGCCTTGGCGGCGCTGTCGCGACTGACCCAGCAGATGATGCGTCGGGCATCGTGGCACCAACTGCAGCCGCAGCAAGCGGACAACGTGCTTCAGCAGGTGTCCATGGCGTTGGGATTCCGGCTGGCCAAACGTAAGCTGGCGCAGGCGGTTCCGATCTTGGGTGCGGTGGTCAACGGGGGGCTCAACGCGCGTATCGCGCAGCGAACATTCGAACGCTCTCAACAGGCCTATCGGCTGCGGTTCCTCAGCGAAAAGTACGACCTGGACGCCGGCCAGTGGGCGCCGGTGGTGGCTTCCGACGGGGACGTGGACATCCCGCTGGTCGACGAGATTGTTGACTCGTCAGCCGGTGGACAGCAGTCCGGCGATGAAGACCTCCAGCAGCCGTAGGACGGTCGACTCGAAATCGGTGACCAACGGCTGGATCGAATCCGGGTTGGTCCAGGCCCACGCGGTGCCGGTGAAGGCGTGCACCGCCGCGGTCAGGGTGCTGAGCTGGTCGTCGGAGAGTGGCAGCGAGGGCCGCAGCGCCGCACCGAGGCGTTGTTGCGCATCGTTCGCCTGGGCCGCCAGGGCGCGCATCTCCTCAGGGTTGAGTTTGGTGATCAGCGCGGGTGATGCCGCGATGAGGTCGCACAGGGCGGGGCGAGCGGCAAGGGTGTGAGCCAGGGCTGTTGCCGGGGCGGTGCTGGTCAGTTCGTCGGCCAGTGCGTCGATCCAGGCCAGATGTTCGGCATGCATCACCCTCAGGAGCAGCGCCTCACGCGACCCGGCGTAGCGCAGGATGCCTGACTTCGCCAGACCGGCCGCCGCCGCGACGTCGCCCAGCGTCACTGCCGTGGCTCGGGTGTGGGTGAGCACCCCGCGGGTGGCGGTGGTGAGCTGCGCCAACCGGTCCTGTCGCTGCGTCTCGTTGCGGGCGCGTGCGAACGGCAGGGGATGGGTTGCTGGCACGATCCCCATAATAGAACAACGTTCTGTTAACGTGTCGGCCATGGTTCACCGCTACGAATGCGTCATCTCGAGTCGCACCACCGCATCGCCGCAGACCCTGTTCGCGCTCGTCTCCGACGGCGCGCGGTGGTCGACGTGGGCCGCGCCGTTGATCCCGTACTCGACATGGGAGTCGCTGAGTCCGGCCGGCGATGTCGGAGTGGGCGCAATCCGCGCCGTCGGACGGCGCAAACGGCCGACCCGCGAGATGGTCACCATCCACGAGCCGCCCGGCCGGCACGGCTACACCATGCTCACCGACGGTCCGATCCGCGACTATCAGGCGCAGGTGACATTCGTCGAGGGCGGTGGCGGCACCCAGGTGACGTGGCGCGGCCGCTACGAGACACGTTGGCGCGCAATGGGTATGGCCTACTGGATGGTCCTGCGAGTGGTACTCGGAACGCTGACTCGCAAGCTCGTCGCCGCCGCCGAACGCAAGGCCGCCTAGGCCGACGAATCAGTGCAGAGTGTCAGGGCATAGTTCGTGCTGCGCGATGTCGATCACCGGGCGCAGGTTGACGGTCAGGTCGTCGACCATGGACGGTCCACCGAATGACGGCCGCCGCACGTAATCGTCGACGACCTGGTCGACCGTGGAGCCGCTCCGCAATTGGCTGCAGAACCGGTGCCCGGCCGACAGGCGAGCATTGGGCGGACCGGACTTAAAGACGCCGTTGGCGTCCAGGGCGGCGAGATAGCTGGCGTCGTCGGCGTAGGCCGGTGCGCTGCCGAGCAGGGCGATGGCGGCGCTCCCGACGAACACGGCTGCACCCAGAATCCGATTCATACCGGCGATGCTAAGCGATAACACGTTCACTCTGCGGCTACCGGGCAAAAGTGCGAGAGCACAGCCTGGCAGCCGCAGAGCCAACGAGGGGTTAAATCAGGCCCAGCGCGGTCATCGCGTCGGCGACCTGGATGAAGCCGGCGATGTTGGCGCCCAGCACGTAGTTGCCGGGCGCGCCGTACTCGTCGGCGGTGACCAGGCAGCGGTGGTGGATGCTCTGCATGATCGCGGCCAGCCGCTGCTCGGTGTACTCGAAACTCCACGAGTCCCGCGAGGCGTTCTGCTGCATCTCCAGGGCGCTGGTGGCCACGCCACCGGCGTTGGCCGCCTTGCCCGGGGCAACGGTCACACCGGCCTCACCGAACAGCTTGACGGCCTCCGGGGTGCACGGCATGTTGGCACCCTCGGCGACGATCTTGCAGCCGTTCTTGGCCAGCGTGGCGGCGTGGCTGCCGTCGAGCTCGTTCTGGGTGGCCGAGGGCACCGCGATCTGGCAGGCCACGTCCCAGATGGACCCGTCGCTGACGAACTGCGTCGCCCCGCCGCGGGCCTTGGCGTAGGCCTCGATCCGCTCGCGCTTGACCTCTTTGATCTCCTTGAGCAGCTCCAGGTCGATGCCCTTCTCGTCGACGATGTAGCCGCTGGAGTCCGAAGCGGCCACCACGGTGCCGCCGAGCTGGTGGATCTTCTCGATGGCGTAGATCGCCACGTTGCCCGAACCGGACACCACGGCCCGCTTGCCCTCGAAGGAGTCCTTGGAGGTCTTGAGGATCTCGTCGGCGAAGAACACCGCGCCGTAACCGGTCGCCTCGGTGCGGACCTGCGACCCGCCCCAGCTCAGGCCCTTGCCGGTCAGCACGCCCGACTCGTAGCGGTTGGTGATGCGCTTGTACTGGCCGAACAGGTAACCGATCTCGCGACCGCCCACGCCGATGTCACCGGCCGGGACGTCGGTGTACTCGCCCAGGTGGCGGTAGAGCTCGGTCATGAAGGACTGGCAGAACCGCATGATCTCGTTGTCGGAGCGGCCCTTGGGGTCGAAGTCCGATCCGCCCTTGCCGCCGCCGATGGGCAGGCCGGTCAGGGAGTTCTTGAAGATCTGCTCGAAGCCGAGGAACTTGATGATGCCCAGGTATACCGAGGGGTGGAACCGCAGGCCGCCCTTGTAGGGGCCCAGAGCCGAGTTGAATTCCACCCGGAAACCACGGTTGATCTGCACGTCGCCGTTGTCGTCCAGCCACGGCACCCGGAAGATGATCTGGCGCTCGGGCTCGCACATCCGCCGGATGACGGCGCGGTCCACGTACTCGGGGTGCTTGGTCACCACCGGGCCGAGGCTGCTGAGCACCTCGAAGACTGCCTGATGGAACTCGGCCTCACCTGGGTTGCGCCGCAGCACCTCGTCGTAGATGTCGTGCAGCTTCGGATTCAGTTCTGTCATAGTGTGTGATCTCTTCCTCGCGTGTCGCTGTCGCGGGCACAGGCTAGCGGCCTTAATCGCTAACGCCGAATCCTGGCCGTTACGGCATTGTTAAATCATTAACATTCGCGGGTCACCGGTTAACCTTGACTGGCGGACAAGGGGCGGAGCACTTCGATGGCGATGTCGCGGCGGGACCCGATTACCGCAGCACCCGATGGAGCTCAACCCGCCGCTGACCTCGCGGAGATGGAGATCTTCGCCGGATGCTCCGCGGCCGATCTGGCGCCGCTGGCCGCCGGGTTGCGGCCGCTGCAAGCCCCAGCGGGTGCCGAACTGATGCGGCAAGGCGAGCAGGCACTGTCTTTCCTGCTGATTTCGTCCGGATCAGCCCAAGTGAAGCATATCGGCGACGACGGCGCCGTGGCCGTCAACGAGGTGACAGCCGGCATGGTGGTCGGTGAAATCGCGCTGCTGCGCAAGGGTCTGCGAACCGCGACGGTCACCACCTCGACACCGTTGACCGGCTGGATCGGTGACGAGCAGGCCTTCCACGAGATGGTGCACATCCCGGAGGTCATGGGGCGGCTGGTGCGCATCGCCCGCCAGCGCCTGGCCGCCTACCTCACCGCCGTGCCGATCCAGGCCCGCGACGGCACCGCACTGTTGCTGCGGCCGGTACTGCCCGGCGACAGCGCGCGAACCGTCACGGGCCACGTCGAATTCTCCGGCGAGACGCTCTACCGGCGGTTCCAGACCACCCGGACCCCGAGCCCGGCGCTGATGCACTACCTGTTCGAGGTCGACTACGTCGACCACTTCGTGTGGGTGATCACCGAGCTCGACGGTTCGTTCGTCGCCGACGGGCGATTCGTCCGCGACCCCGAAAACCCGACTTTCGCCGAGATCGCGTTCATCGTCGGCGACAGCTACCAGGGCCGCGGCATCGGTACCTACCTGATGGGAGCGGTGGCCGTGACCGCCCGCCTCGAGGGCATCGAGAAGTTCACCGCGCGGGTGCTCTCGGAGAACGCGCCCATGCGCGCCATCCTCGATCATCTGGGCGCCCACTGGGAGCGCGACGACCCGGGCGTGGTCATCACCGTTCTCGACGTGCCCGGCGAGGACCAGCTGCCGTTCGACCGGGCGACCGCCGATCAGATCAAAGAGGTTGGCCGCCAAGCGATCCAAGCCGTGGGGTAACCGCTGCCAACGGCGCAGGTCGCGTTGGGTAAATTGGCTGCGATGTTGACCCTTCGTGCGGTACTGGCCATCGGCTGCGTCTGCCTGCTCGCCGCTTGCAGCTCAAGCCCCGCCGAGGTGTCCGCCGACATCAACAAGGTGGTGGACCTCAAGTCGTCCTTCGGCCCGGAATACGAGGTCAAAGACATCGCGCGCACCGGGATCGACCCGAAACTCCTGGCGGGCACCGCACTGCCCCCGGGCCTGACCTTCGATCCGGCTGACTGCTCGAAGTTCGCCATCAGCCAGCAGCTGCCGCAGGGTGTGCAGGGCAACATGGCTGCCGTCGCCGCCGAAGGCCAGGGCAACCGGTTCATCACCATCGCCCTGGAGACTTCCGAGCCGGTGCCGGTCAATGAGCCGGGCCGCACCTGCCGGCGGATCGGCTTCTCCGGGGGCGCCATGCGCGGCTTGATCGAAACCGTCGACGTGCCGCACATCGACGGGGTGAAGACCCTGGGTGTGCACCGGGTGATCGAAGCCGTCGCCGGCGGCAAGTCCCGCGTCGGTGAGCTGTACAACTACTCGGCCTACTTCGGGCCCTACCAGGTGTTGGTCACCGCCAATCCCCTGGTGCGGCCGGGCGAGCCCATCGCCCCGGTCGACACCGCCCGGGCCCGCGAGCTGTTGGTGGCCGCGGTCGAAGCGATCCGGAACTAACGGATCCGCCCGCTCTATCGCACGCCGCGCGGGCGGAACTGAATACTGATCCGCGGTCCGGTGGGCGTGGCCGTCTTGGGAATCGAGTGCTCCCACGTCCGCTGACACGAGCCCCCCATCACCACCAGATCGCCGTGGTGTTGTGCCAATCGCAGGGCCTGCCCGCCCCCGCGCGGCCGCAGGGCCAGCGTGCGGGTGGCGCCGACACTGACGATCGCGACCATGGTGTCCTGGCTGGCGCCACGGCCGATGGTGTCGCCGTGCCACGCCACGCTGTCGCCCCCGTGGCGGTAGAGGCACAGCCCGGCCGTGGTGAACGGCTCGCCGAGTTCCCCGGCGTAGATGTCATTGAGCCGGCGGCGCAGCTTCGCGATCGCGGGGTGCGGCGCATCTCCGGTCGCCAGGTCGTGAAAGCTCACCAGTCGCGGGACATCAAGAACCCGGTCATACATCCGGCGGCGCTCAGCACGCCAGGGAATGACCGACTGCAGCTCGCTGACCAGTTCGCTGCTTTCCTCGGAGAGCCAGCCCGGACGAACGTCGAGCCAGGCGCCGTCACCGAGCTGTCGGCGTTCGCTGAGGTCGAACAGCGACTCCTGTACCGGTATCGCCACGCACGCAGCGTATCGCACATCCGTTCGATTCGTCGAGATGCGCAACGGCCAGCTAAGACCAGCTGGGCAGCCAGATCTCCATGTTCCAGGTGGCCGGCGAGATCGGCACCCCGGTCAGAATCGGATACAGCCAGGCGAAGTTGGTCAGCACTAAAGCCACGTAACACGACACCGCGAGCAGCCCGAGCGCCCAGCGTTCCTGGCCGCGGGTTCTCCCGTCATTGACGATGTCGACGCAGATCAGGGCCAGCAGCATCGCCAGGAACGGCGCCATCGGCACCGCGTAGAAGAAGTACATCTGCCGCCCGATGTCGGCGAACCACGGCAGCCAGCCCGCGCAGTAGCCCACCAGCGCCGCGGCGTAGCGCCAGTCGTGGCGCACCACGGAGCGCCACAACGCGTAGCCCAGCACCGGAACGGCGATCCACCACATCGCCGGGGTGCCCACCATCATCACCGCCTTGACGCAGGACTGCGCACCGCAGCCGGGCACGTCGTGCTGGTCGATCGCATAGAGCACCGGCCGCAGCGACATCGGCCACGTCCACGGCTTGGACTCCCACGGATGGTGGTTGCCGGCGGCATTCGTCAGCCCGGCATGGAAGTGATACGCCTGGTAGGTGTAGTGCCACAGCGAGCGCAGCGCATCGGGCACTGGCAATCGGCTCTCGAATCCGATCGACTGGCCGGCCTCGTGTCGGTCCACGCCGGTCTCCGAGGCGAACCACGGCGCATACGACGCCAGGTACACCCCGAACGGGATCAGGGCCATCGCGTAGGCGGTGGGGCCGACGTCGCGGCGCAGCGTACCCAGCCACGGCCGCCGCACCCGGTACTGCCGGCGGGCGGCCACGTCGAACGCCAGCGACATCGCGCCGAAGAACACCACGAAGTACAGGCCGGACCATTTGGTGGCGCAAGCCAATCCGAGCAGCACCCCGGCGCCGAAGCGCCACCAGCGCACCCCCAGCCGCGGGCCCCAGGGTGTCGCGCCGCAGCGGCCGTCGGTCAGCACGGTGTGCATTCGCATTCGCACCTGATCGCGGTCGACGATCAGCGCCCCGAACGCGGCCACCACGAAGAACGTCAGAACGCCGTCGAGCAGCGCGGTGCGCGCCGCGACGAAGCTGACCCCGTCGCCCACCAGCAGCAGTCCGGCGATCCCGCCGGCCAGCGTCGAGCGGGTCATCCGCCGCACGATCCGGACCAGCAGCGCTATCGCCAGCACCCCGAGGAATGCGCTGGTGAACCGCCAGCCCAGTCCGTTGTAGCCGAACAGCGCCTCTCCGATCGCGATCAGCTGCTTGCCCACCGGCGGGTGCACCACCAGGCCGTAGCCGGGATTGTCCTCGACGCCGTGGTTGTGCAGCATCTGCCAGGCCTGCGGCGCGTAGTGCTTCTCGTCGAAGATCGGGGTGCCGGCGTCGGTCGGCGTGTACAGGTTCGAAAAGCGGGTCACCGCGGCCAGCAGCGTCACCGCCGCGGTCACGGCCCAGCCCCGGGCCCGGTCGGTCGGGCCGAAATCGGCGACCGGAACCAGCAGCCCAGGGCTGATCACCGGAGCCGTGCGCTCCGGCGCGGCCGCGGGCCTGGTAGCGGTCGGAGCGCTCATTCCGACGATCGTAGGCTGTGCGCCATGCCCGATGGTCGATTGCTGCTGGGTGCCACCCCGCTGGGTCAGCCCGCCGACGCGTCGTCACGGCTGGTCGAAGCGCTGAGCACTGCCGATGTCGTGGCCGCCGAGGACACTCGGCGGGTGCGGACGCTGGCTAAGTCCCTCGACGTGCAGATCGCCGGCAAGGTGGTCAGTCTGTTCGACGCCAACGAGGCGACGCGGGTGCCGACACTGCTTGCCGACATCGAGGCCGGGGCCACCGTGCTGGTGGTCAGCGACGCCGGGATGCCGCTGATCAGCGACCCGGGCTACCGCCTGGTGTCCGCGTGCGCCGAGGCCGGGCTGCCGGTGAGCTGCCTGCCCGGTCCGTCGGCGGTGACGACCGCGCTGGCGCTGTCCGGGCTGGCCTCGGAGCGGTTCTGCTTCGAGGGCTTCGCGCCCCGCAAGCAGGCGGCGCGGCGGGCGTGGTTGGCCGCCCTGGCCGACGAACGGCGCACGTGTGTGTTCTTCGAGTCGCCGCGGCGGCTGGCCGACTGCCTGCGTGACGCGGTCGACGAACTCGGCGGCCAGCGCCGCGCGGTGGTCTGCCGGGAGCTGACCAAGACCCACGAAGAGGTGCTGCGCGGAACGCTGGCCGAGCTGGCCGACTGGGCGCTCGACGGCGTGCTGGGGGAGATCACCGTGGTGGTGGCCGGGGCGACCCCGCGCGCCGACTTGGCCACGTTGGTGGATGAGGTGAACCGGCTGGCGGGCGAGGGGATGCGGGTCAAGGACGCCTGCGCGCAAGTGATTGCCGACGCGTCGGCCGCGGTGTCGCGACGCGAGCTTTATGACGCGGTGCTGCGTTCGCGCCAGTAGGGGATATCGGATTCTCCCGGGCGTCGTTAGGCTTTGCTGAAGTAGCTTTTCGGGCTTGGTGAGGACGCATATGACGTCGAACGACACGACCGAATCGACACCGCTGAAGGTTGCACTGACCGTCGTCGGCTTGATCTTCATCGTCGGGATCTATCCGCTGACCGTGATCTGGCCTGCCGGCTGGGCCTGGGGTCACGCCGGCGCGGATTCCTCGCACTATCTGGTGATGATCCTCGGCATGTACGCCACGCTGGGGGTTTTCCTGGTGTTCGCGGCGCGTGATCCGCTGGCCCACCGCAGCCTCATCTGGTTCACGGTGGTCTCCAGCGTGGTACACGCCGCGATCATGACGGCGCAGGCGATCGGCGACCCGGCCGAACGCGGTCATCTGGTCGGCGACGTGCCGGCCTTGGTGATCGTGGCGGTGGTGCTGGCATTGCTGTTGCCGCGCCGCGGCGCCACTGTGTAGCGGACCTACGACGCGGTGCTGCGTACCTGGGACTGACCGTCGGCGACGATCGGGGCGGCCTTGTGCAGGCACTCCTGCCACTCGGCGTCGACGTCGGAGTCCGCGGTGATACCGCCGCCGACCCCCAACACCGCGCCACCGGCGGCGTCGAACTCCACGGTGCGGATCGCGACGTTGAGTTCACAGCCGGCCACCGGCGACGCCAACCCCACCGTGCCGCAGTAAGCGCCCCGGCGCGAGAGCTCCCACTCCGAAAGCAACTGGCGAGCACGGTGTTTGGGTGTGCCGGTCACCGACGCGGGCGGGAACGTCGCATCCAGCAACGCCGCCATGGCCAGCTGCTCGGGCACCCGGGCCGACACCGTCGAGACCAGATGCCACACACCCGGGGCGGGCCGCACCGCCAACAGTTCGGGCACGGTGACCGTCCCGGTGATCGCCACCCGGCCCAGGTCGTTGCGGACCAGGTCCACGATCATGATGTTCTCCGCGACGTCCTTGGTCGAGGCGCGCAGCGCCGACGGGCGGGCGTACAGCGGCAGGGTGCCCTTGATCGGGCTGGAAGCCACCACCTGGCCGCGGCGGCGCAGGAACAGCTCCGGTGACAGGGACGCCACCGCGCCCCAGTCGCCCGCGACATAGGCCGCACGCGCCGGCCCGGTGCGCGCCACCGCGTCGGCGAAGAAGTCCAGCGGAGCACCCGTGACGGTTCCGGTGAAGCGGGTGCACACGCAGGCCTGATACACCTCACCGGACCGGATGGCCTCCAGGCAGGCCAGCACCCCGGCGCGGTGCGCCTGCCGGTCCGGGATCTCCCAATAGATGCTGCATCCGCGGGCCGGCGCGGGCGTTGTCAGCGCCTCGGCCAGCCAGCCCGGCATCGACGCGCCGGACAGGCTCTCGAACCACCACTGCCCGTCAGTGTTGTCCTGACGCAGCACACAGTCGGTCCAGCCGCCGGCAGCCTCCGGAATGCGGGGACCCTGGCCGTCGGCGCCGGTATCGGGGTAGGACAGATACCCGACCCAGCCGCCACCGACCGCGCCGGACTGTGCACCGGCGGGGGCGGGTTCATACGGCGGTCCCAGCTTCGCCTCTCCTGCGTCGAGCCTCGCTGAACCGCCGGGCTCGAACACCTCGCCGGGGCCGACCGGCTCGACGGCCACGCTGGGCGCGATCACCGCTCGGGATCCGAACCATTCCCCGGTCAGTGCGGCCGGCGACGGCAGCCCGTGCCGGTCGGTGGCATCGCCGACCGCGCGCAGCACCTCCGGGGCTGCCCCCAAATCGCCGAGCCGCTCGATCCGCACGGCACTAGCTTGTCAGACGTCGGCGCCCCGGGTGATCTCGCGGGCCGCCGCCAGCGCCGCCAGCTTGTCCGGGTTGCGCATCGCGTAGAAGTTCGTGATCAGGCCGTCGACGATCTCGACGGTGAACACGCCTTCCAGGCGGTCGGCGCTGTAGATCAGCACCGCGGGCGCCCAGTTGCAGATCCCCATGTCTACCCGGACGTCGGGCAGCTGCGCCCCCTGCCGTAGCAGTCCGATGACCGTGCGGGCGACCTTGTCGGCTCCGACGATCGGTCGCCGGGCCGCGCTGGCCTTGCCACCGCTGTCGGCGGTCCACACCACGTCGGGTGCCAGCATCGAGAGCACGGTGGTGATGTCGCCGCCCGCCGCCGCGGTCATGAACTCCGCGGTGACCCGCGCGTTCTCCTGCGGGTCGATGGGGGCGTAGCGCGGTCGCCGGGCCTGGACGTGGCTACGGGCCCGGTGCGCGACCTGACGGGCCGCGGCCACCGATTTGCCGACCGCTGCCGCGATCTCGTCGTAGTCGAAGCCGAACACTTCGCGCAGCACGAACACCGCCCGCTCCTCGGGGCGCAGGGTCTCCAGCACCACCAGCATCGCCATCGAGACCGATTCGGCCAGTACGACATCGGCCGAGGGGTCCTGCTCGGTGAGCAGCAGCGGTTCGGGCAGCCACGGCCCGACGTACTCCTCGCGGCGCCGCGCGCCGGCCCGCAGCGCGTTGAGTGCCTGACGGGTGACCAGGCTGGCCAGATAGGCCTTGACGTCACGGACTTCGGCCAGATCGACCTCGGCCCAGCGCAGGTAGCTGTCCTGCAACACGTCGTCGGATTCGGTTGCCGAGCCCAGGATCTCGTAGGCGATGGTGAACAGCAGCGGCCGAAGCTCGGTGAACCGTTCGGCGTGTCCCCCGCAAGCGGGAGGTGCCCCCACGCTCATCGCACCACAGTCTCCTGCCGGGTCGAGGCCGCTCGGGTGCCGCCCTTCATCCAACGGTACGAGCCGGGTTTGTGCCCCTCCCGGCGAATGCCCCAAACGGTGGCCTTGCAGATCGCCTCCTTGATCGCGGCGGCCAGCCGTCCGCCGACGAACGCCTTGACCGGGGTGTCGTCGCGGCGGGCCAGCTGGACGGTGGCCGCGTTTCGGCCCACGCTGATGCACTGCCCGGTGAACGCCTGATCCAGCGCCACCGGTGAGGTGCCGGCGATGCGGGCCAGCACGGTGTCGGCGGCTTGCGCGCCTAGCGGGATCGCGGCCTGGCAGCTCATCCGCAACGGTTGGCCCGAGGGGGCCACGGCATCCCCGGCCGCCATGATCCACGGGTTGTCGATGCTGGTCAGGGTCTCGTCGGTGAGCAGCCGGCCCAGCGTGTCGGTGGCCAGTCCACTGGCGGCGGCCAGGTCCGGGACGCCGAAGCCCGCCGTCCAGACCGTCACCGCGCTGGGCAGCACGGTGCCGTCGCGCAGCACCAGAGCGTCGGCGCGCACCGCGGCGACTGTCGCGGCCTCGCGCACGTCGACACCCAGCTTGCGCAGTGCCTTGGTGACCGAGCGCCGGCCCGCCGCGTGCAGTGACGGCCCCAGCATCTCGCCGCAGACCAAGGTCACCGGCCGACCCTGGCCGGCCAGCTCAGCGGCCGCCTCGATCCCGGTCAGTCCACCGCCCACCACCGTCACCGGGGCGTTCGCTGCCACCTCGCCGAGTCGCGCCCGCAGCTGGGTCGCGGACTCGAATTCACTGATGGAATAGGCGAATTCGGCGGCACCGGGAACCGCCGGGGTGATCGCGCCGGTACTGCCCGCCGCGTAGATGAGGTAGTCGTAGCGCAGCGTGGTGCCCGACGCCAGCTGGATGCGCCGATCCGCGGCGTCGATCCGGTCGGCGGAGTCGATGACCAGCCGGACCCCGTCACCGAGCACGTTGTCGTAGTCGATGTCGGCCCGGTAGGTGCCGGCCACATGCTGGTGCAACCGGATCCGTTCGACGAACGCCGGGCGCGGGTTGACCAGCGTGACGTCGACGTCCGGGCGTACCAGCAGCCGGTTGGCCGCCATGGTGCCGGCATAGCCGCCGCCGATGACGACGACACGGGTGCGGTTCATGAGTTGCTCCTGTCGTTGAAGGTGGTGATGCCCTCAAGACACCGCGCGCCCGCGAGATGTGACAGGGTGTGACTCGCCTCACTCGGCGAGCAGAAGCAGGATTGCACGCCGGAGGGTCTGGCAGGGGGGTTTTGCGTCTTCTCCGGGGGAGGGGTGGGAGGGCGGGGACACCCCCCGCGGGGGCC
>CAXYUC010000095.1:0-17257 GCA_964292075.1 uncultured Mycolicibacter sp. | reverse complement strand
GTAGAACGCCAGCCCGCCGCCGATGCCGAAGAGGGCGACCGCCACGAGCAGGCCGCCGAGCCCCGCCGCGACCGTCTCCGCCATCGCGGAGGGGTGTGTGCAGGCCGGCGGTGCGCTGCTGGGCGGGGAGACCGCCGAGCACCCCGGCCTGATGGAACCCGATCACTACGACATCTCCGCCACCGGTGTCGGCGTGGTGGAGGCCGACGACGTGCTCGGCCCGGACCGGGTCCGTCCCGGCGACGTGCTGATCGCGATGGGCTCCTCTGGCCTGCACTCCAACGGCTACTCATTGGCGCGGGCGGTGCTGCTGGACATCGACCGGATGAACCTGGCCGGCCACGTCGAGGAATTCGGCCGCACCCTGGGTGAGGAACTGCTGGAGCCGACGCGCATCTACGCCAAGGACTGCCTGGCGCTGGCCGCCGAGACGCAGGTGCGCACCTTCTGCCACGTGACCGGCGGAGGCTTGGCCGGCAACCTGGCCCGTGTCATCCCGGATGGCCTGATCGCCGAGGTGGACCGCGGTACCTGGACTCCGGCTCCGGTGTTCGCGATGATCGCCCAGCGTGGCCGGGTGAGCCGCGCGGAGATGGAGAAGACGTTCAACCTGGGCGTCGGGATGGTTGCCGTCGTCGCGCCGGAGGACACCGACCGCGCGCTGGCAATCCTGACTGCCCGGCACGTCGACTGCTGGCCGCTCGGCACAGTTACTAAGCCGGGTAAGAATGCGGAACCGGGAGACGGGGCCAAGCTCGTCGGGGAACACCCGCGGTTCTAGGCCCTAGCGGGTCTGCCCAGATCTATCAGGTCCGGTCAGGACCGGCGATACGCCTGGCGCTCAGCGGCGCCAGTCGTCATCGCCGTTCCAGGAGTCGTCACCGTCGGAGTCGTTGATCTCAGACCCAGCCAGCTCACGTTGGAGCTGGGAGAAATCGGTCGACGGTGAGCTGTACTTCAGCTCTCGAGCAACCTTGGTCTGCTTCGCCTTAGCCCGGCCGCGGCCCATGGGGGGACCCCCTCGCGCAATAACGGAGCGGCCCAACGAGCAGGCGGCTCCGATCTGAATGTGTTTATTGTCCTGCCGACAGCTTACCGTGCCGATCGCAGAGGTGCCGACCTGCCCTGCGCCCGTGTGACCACTATCAAAGCCGGCCCCGCAGCCGGTCAACGGCGAGCCGCCCCGCGCCTCGCACATCCGGCGGCGGCATCGATTCGGGGTCGATCACCGCACTGACCTCGGAGTCAGCACCGGTCAGCAGCGGGGTGTCGGCCGGCAGTCCGCGTTTGAGCAGCGCCAGCGCGATCGGGCCCAGTTCGAAATGGTCCACCACCGTGCCCAGCCGACCCACCGAGCGCCCGCCGGAGGTGACCGGATCTCCGGTCGAGGGCCGGTCCACCGATCCATCCAGGTGCAGCAGCACCAGCATCCGTGGGGGTTTGCCCAGATTGTGTACCCGGGCGACGGTCTCCTGCCCGCTGTAGCACCCTTTGTCCAGGTGCACCGCGCCGATGCCGGGGCCGCCGATCCAGTTCAGCTCGTGTGGAATGGTGCGCTCGTCGGTGTCCACCCCTAGCCGTGGGCGCCGCGCGGCCACCCGGTCGGCTTCGTAGGCCCATATTCCGGCGGGGCGCACCCCGGCCTGGGTCAACCTGCGCTGCCACTCGCTTTTGTCGGCGCGCGGCACCAGCAGTTCCAGCGCGTCGTGGCCGGGCGTCCGTCGGACGAAGCCCTCGGAATCTCCGAGCGGGGCGGCCGTCGCTCCGAGCGGTTCGGCGAGCCCCAACGCTTCGAGGACGGGCGGGGCATCGCGGCCGGGGCCCAGCAGCGACAGCACCGCAAGATTCGCCGGCTCGATGGCGACGTCGGCCCAGAACACCATCTTGCGCAGGTGGTCGCTCAGCGGCGCGCCCCGCCACGGCTCGGTGTCGAGGTAGGTCCGCTCGCTGCGTTCGGTCTGGATCCAGTGATTCTGGATGTGGCCCTTGGCATCCAAGGTCAGGTTGTCGGTGCTGGCGCCGTCGGGAAGGTCGGCGACGTGCTGGGTGCACAGGTTGTGCAGCCAGCTCTTGCGGTCCGCGCCGCTCAGCGTGAGCACCGCCCGGTGGGACCGATCCACCAGCACGGCGGCGGCTTGGGCGGCGCGCTGTTCGCCGAACGGGTCGCCGTAATGCCAGACAGCGCCCGCGTCGGGGCCGGAATCAGGTGCGGGGACGGCGGACACGGGTCAACTCTACGGAGCCGCTACGCTCACGGTCCATGGCAGTCGAGGCCGATGTGGAAGACAGCGTCGTGACGATCGTCACCGTGGGCGGCGGGCTTGCGGCGGCGGGTTCTCCGCTGTTGCACGCCGACGATCTGGCGGCGCTGCGCGGCGACGGGGTTTTCGAGACGCTGCTGGTGCGCGACGGCGCCGCCTGCCTGCTCGATGCTCACCTGCGACGGCTGGCGCGCTCGGCCGAGCTGATGGACCTGCCGGCCCCGGACCTCTCCCAGTGGCGCCGTGCCGTGGACGAGGCGGTGCGGCAGTGGGGCGGGACGGGCGAGGGCGCGCTGCGGATGATCTACAGCAGGGGCCGGGAAAATGGTTCGGCCCCAACTGCATACGTGATGCTGACCCCGTTGCCGGAAAGGATCGCGGCGGCCCGCCGTGCGGGCGTGGCGGCGGTGACCTTGGATCGTGGCCTGTCGGCGCAGGGCTTGGACCTGCCGTGGTTGCTGGCCGGTGCCAAGACGTTGTCCTATGCGGTGAACATGGCGGCGCTGCGATACGCCACGAAACAGGGCGCCGACGACGTCATCTTCATCAGCTCCGACGGCTACGTCTTGGAGGGCCCGCGCTCCACGGTGGTGCTGGTCGAGCCCGGACGGCTGATCACCCCGCCGCTGTCGCACCCGATCCTGCGCGGCACCACCCAGGAGGCGCTGTTCGACGTGGCCCGCGGCGCGGGCTACGAATGCGAATACGCCCCGCTGCGGCCAGCGGATCTCGCTGCGGCGCAAGATCTCTGGCTGGTTTCCAGCATCACCTTGGCCGCGCGGGTGCACACCTTGGACGGCCGGGCGTTGCACCCGCGGGTGCCCGAAGAGGAGTTTGCCGGACTGGTCGACACCGCAATTGGCCACTGATGCGATGAAGGATCAGCCAACGAAGCGCGCCAATCGCGCCGACAGGTGCGGAACCAGCTGGCCGTCGGCGTCCACCCGCTCCTCGACGTAGGCCAAGTCGCCGTCCTCGACGATCCCGTAGAGCCGTTTGGCCCCGCCGATCAGCGCCCCCGATTTGCTGCGCGCCAGCGCATCGGTGACCAGCTCCCAGGACGCCGGGCCGTGCGGGCGCCCGTAGAACAGCTCCACGTAGCCGGTGGAGTGCGCCAGTAGTAGCTCGATGGCCTGCGACTCGTCCGGGTCGTCGGAGTCCTCGATGAACCGCCAGAAGCCGGTTTCGCGCAGGGCCGGTTGGCTAGACCCGTCGTCGTCGGACAGTCGCCAGGACCGCGCTTCCCAGTTCAGGTAGTCGCCGCCGTCGTGGGACACCACGATCTGCTGACCGAACCGGTAGTCACCGTGCGCGCCGTGGCCCACGCCTTCGCCACGCCACACCCCGACCAACGGCAACAGCGCCAACAGGGCGTCGTGCAGGTTCGCACCTTCGCGCAGGTTGGCGGTATCGGTGAACGGCAGGTCGTCAAAGACCGGGATATTGCGCGCCGCGGTCTGCTTGGCCCGCTCAGCGGCGGCCGCTACCGCGCGGTCGCCCGAACCCCGGTCGACCTGGCGCTCGCCGCCATCCGGCGTGCCCCCGTCGGAGGTACTCACATCTCGTCGGTAATCAGCCGATACAGCGTGTACAGCGCGAACCAGGTGATCAGGCCAGTCGCCGCCACCAGCATCAACTCGAAGAACAACACCACGGAGGGAGTGTATCGCGAGTCGTCAGGCGACTTTGATGTCGACCTCGTGGAGGCCCGCCCCGGAGGGGGTCACCACCGCGTCACCGTTACCGGCTGCGGACAGGGCACGCACCCGCCAGGCGCCCGGAGCAGCGAAGAACCGGAAGTCACCGGTGGCCGAGGCGACGACCTCAGCGGTGAACTCGTCCGAGGAGTCCAGCAGCCGGACGAAGGCACCGCCGACGGACGCACCGGAGCTGTCCACCACCCGGCCGGTGATCACGGTCTCCTTCTCCAGGTCGACGCTGGCAGGCAGGGTGAGTCCTTGCTTGGGTCCAGAGCACATATCAGCTTCCCAATTCGATAGGGGCGCCCACCAGGGAGCCGTATTCCATCCAACTACCGTCGTAGTTCTTCACGTTGTGATGTCCGAGCAGCTCGCGTAGCACGAACCAGGTGTGCGACGAGCGTTCGCCGATCCGGCAGTAGGCGATGGTCTCTTTGTCGCCGTCCAGGCCGGCGTCGGCGTACAGCTTGGCCAGTTCCTCGTCGGACTTGAAGGTGCCGTCCTCGTTGGCGGCACGGCTCCACGGCACGTTGATCGCACTGGGGATGTGTCCGCGCTGCTGGCTCTGCTCCTGGGGCAGGTGCGCCGGAGCCAGGATCTTGCCGGAGAACTCCTCGGGGGACCGCACGTCGACGAGGTTCTTGGTGTCGATCGCGGCGACCACCTCGTCGCGGCGGGCCCGCAGCGACTCATCCAGCGGCTTGGCGGTGTATGACGTGGCGGGCCGGCTGACCGGTTCGCTGGACAATGGACGACCGTCGAGTTCCCACTTCTTGCGGCCGCCGTCGAGCAGCTTGACGGAATCGTGTCCGTAGAGCTTGAAGTACCAGTAGGCGAAGGCGGCGAACCAGTTGTTGTTGCCGCCGTAGAGGATCACGGTGTCGTCGCCTGAGACGCCGCGCTCGGAGAGCAACTTGGAAAAAGCGGCCTCGTCGATGACGTCGCGGCGTACCGGGTCCTGCAGGTCCTTGCGCCAGTCCAGTCGGATCGCGCCCGGGATGTGGTTGATGTCGTAGACGCTGGTGTCTTCGTCGACTTCGATAAAGACGGTGTTGGGCGCGTCGAGATTGCTCTGGGCCCAGTCGGTGGAGACCAGGACGTCCGAGCGTGCCATGGTGGGAATCCTTCCAGTCGCTTCGGGGAAAATGCTGTGGGTTATGCCGTAGTTGGCCGCAAGCGCACGACGAGCGGGTAGAGCTGGCAGCCCAGACAGATACCGAAGGCGGCATTGAGGAAGGCCGCGGCCAGCGCGAAGGCGGTCGCAATCAGGCCGACGGTCGGAGCGCCAGCGAACCCGACGACCCCGATCACGGCAAACACCAGCCCGACCAGCTGGGCGAAGCGCAGCGGCGCCACCGGCTCTCGCTCGGTGACCGGACCCAGCCGCGGCGCCACCAGCCGGGCGAACAGCAATCCATAGGGGTGGCGGCGGGGGCCCAGTCCCGCGCCGATCGCGAACACGACGGCCTGGACGGCCAGTACGGTGGCCGCACCCAGCGGGCTAAATTCGGAGATGAGTAGGACGGCCACCAGTACGGCGGTGGTGATCCAGGCGGTGAACCGGGGTCCCCGGACGTCTACCTGGGTGGTGTCGGCGTTCGACATAAAATGCTCCTGGCTGTCGTGGCGAGTGGCTGGTGGAGACATGCCACGGCTTCCCGGGCGGCTCCGATCGCGACGCGAAACGCGCGTCTCAGCGACAACGACAACAGCAGCAGCCCGCGACGCGGCACAGGTCGACTGTGCGGCGCTTGGTGAGCACAAGCTCAAGGCGGGCGAACACGGAGTAAAGCCTACCCAATGTCGGGGTGATCAAGCCAACAGAGGTTCCAGTGCGGAACGTAAATCCGCTGACGTCGGGACACCGGAGGCCCGGTAGCGCTGCCGGCCATCGGTGTCGAAAATCACTGTGGTGGGCAGGGACAGCACCGCGAACCTGCGGGCGGCCTCGGGGTTGGCGTCGATGTCGATCTCGTGATGGGCGACACCTCCGAGGTCATCGCAGACCTTTTCCACCACCCGGCGGACCCCGGCGCATGGTCCACACCACGGCGCGGAGAAGTGCACCACTGCCGGGCGTCCGGGTGTCAACCCCAGAAAGGCGGCATCGGAAGCGGCGGCGGCCTCATCGCCGGTCTCGGAGTCGGGCAGTTCCCGCAACACACCGGCCCGTCGATTCAGCCACCATCCGATCGCACCGGCGAACACCAGTGCGGCAACGATCGCAACGATGCTCATCTCGGGCGGAACCCGGGCAGGGTGACGGTCATGTCGTCGGCGATGCCCTCGATGATCACATCGGAGCCGCGGGCGCCCTGGCTGGTGGGGACCAACCCGAACGGCAGTCGCTGCTGGGGCAGGTTGCCGCGGAACGCGGTGAGCACCGCGGCGCGCTGCTCGTCGGGCACATCCTGGTCGGCGGTGTCCGGGCCGGTGAGGATGCCGGTCGGAGTGATCACCAAGGTGCTGTGGTCCGGTCCGCCGATCGACAGATCCACGGCCACGCTCACCCGCTTGCCGAAACCTGCTGGCGTGCCGGTGAATACCAGCCCGTGGCTGCTGGAGATTCCGGACTCCGTGGTGCCGCCGGTGTTGTCGTTGGTCTCGGCGGGCGGGGCTTCCACCATCAGGTCGCGGATGCCCAGATAACGGCCCAAATGCACTGATCCGATGATAATCCGGCTCTCCAGCTTGGCCACCGGTATCGGGGCGTCCGGCCGGAACCGCCAGGTGGCGTCGGTCAGGTCGACCGAGTGCATGGTGGCCTCCAGCATCGACTTGCCGATCATCGGCTGCTCGACGGCAGGGGCCTTGATCTCCACTTCGTCGTAGTGATCACGGCGCGCCTGCGGCAGGAATGGGAAGCCCAGGATCGCCACAAACGGGTCCGCGCGCAGGTCTGTGGCGCGGCGTACCGCCCGCGACAATTGGTACTCGGCGTAGGCGCTTGCTCCGAAATCGACCCCGACCGCCACCAACACCAGGGCCGCGGTCGCGGCCGAGATACCGATAAGCACCCTGCGCACTCGATCATTCTGGCAGGTCGCACGCTATCGTTAGATCACCTGGGACGCTGGAGGGCCTCATTGGAGCTACTGCTGTTGACCGCTGACCTGCACCCTGATGGGGTGTTGCCGTCGCTGTCCCTGCTGGCACACACCGTGCGGACAGCGGCGCCGGAGGTCTCTGCGCTGCTCGAGGCCAGTTCGGCCGAGGTGGTTCTGGTCGACGCGCGCACCGATTTGGCCGCGGCACGCGGACTGTGCCGGCTGCTGAGCGCCACCGCGGGGTTGGTGCCGGTGGTGGCGATCGTGACCGAGGGCGGACTGGTGGCGGTCAACGCCGAGTGGGGTATCGACGAAATTCTGCTTCCGGGCACCGGACCCGCCGAAACCGACGCTCGGCTGCGGCTGCTGACCGGACGTCGCGGTGCGCCGGCCGCCGAGCAGGCCTCGGGTCAGACCAAGCTCGGCGAGCTGGTGATCGACGAGGGCACCTATACCGCGAGGCTGCGGGGCCGGCCGCTGGACTTGACGTACAAGGAGTTCGAGCTGCTGAAGTACCTCACCCAACACGTCGGGCGGGTCTTCACCCGGGCGCAGTTGTTGCAGGAGGTCTGGGGCTACGACTTCTTCGGCGGTACCCGCACGGTCGACGTGCATGTCCGGCGGCTGCGCGCCAAGCTTGGGCCGGAATACGAGTCGCTGATCGGCACGGTCCGCAACGTCGGCTACAAAGCGGTTCGGCCGGTGCGGGGTCACTCTTCGGCCGCCTCGGACGACGACGGGGACGACGACATGGTCGATGACCTTGACGGCGCCGACGGCGGTGCTCCCGAACCGCTGAACAGTCAGTGACTGCCCCGCAATGGCATGCCGCACTGACCGATGACGAGCAGCGGCAGATCCGCGAGCTGATCACCGTTGCCGGCCACCACGACGGCGTCGCCCCGGTGGGGGAGCAGGTCTTGCGGGAGCTCGCCGCTTCGGGCACCGAGCATCTGGTCGCCGGTGACGGCGCAGCGGTGCTCGGCTACCTGAACCTGACCGCAGGAAGCCAGGACGCCGCGCCGATGGCGGAGCTGGTGGTGGCGCCGCACGCCCGGCGGCGCGGCATCGGCGCGGCGATGGTCCGCGCGGCACTGGCCAGAACCGACGGCGCCGCCCGGTTCTGGGCGCACGGCACACTGCCGGCCGCTCAATCCACCGCGCAGGCACTGGGCCTGGCCACGGTGCGTGAGCTGCTGCAGATGCGCCGATCGCTGCGCGGGCTGCCGCGGCCGGCGGTTCAGCAAGGCTCGACGCAGGAGAGCCGAAGCTGGGACCGCCGCACCAGCACGGCGGTGGCGCAAGGGGTGTCGATTCGCACCTACGCGGGCCCGGGCGACGACGCCGAACTGCTGCGGGTCAACAATGCCGCATTCTCCTGGCATCCGGAGCAGGGTGGCTGGACGGCGGAGGACCTGGCGCAGCGGCGCGCCGAGGCGTGGTTCGACCCGGCCGGACTGTTCCTGGCGTTCGACGGGCCCGTACTGCTGGGGTTCCACTGGACCAAGATCCACTCCGGCAAACCGGGCGCCGAACGTGCCGGGGAGGTCTACGTCGTGGGAGTCGATCCGGCCGCCCAGGGCCGCGGTCTGGGCCGGGTGCTCACCGAAGTGGGCCTGGCCTATCTGGCGGATCGGCTTGCCGATGTCGACCCGGCGATTGTGCTGCTGTACGTCGAGGCGGACAACACCGCGGCGTTGCGCACCTACCAGCAGTTGGGCTTTGTCGTGCACAGCGTCGACACCGCTTACGCTGCAGTGGATCAGCCCTGATGCGGCACCGGAATCTATTCACCGCCCGTTCATCTGCCATGTGGTTGCCATCCATAAGTGCCGCATACGTTCCCGGAGAGATTTGAACCGGAAGCGAGAAAGCGAGAACTGATGAAACGCACAAAGGCGGGTCTTGCGCTGGCAGCGGCCGCGATGACCGGTCTGGCGCTCAGTGGCTGCGGCACCGATGACAACAATGCCAGCCCGGCCGGGACCGGCACCGCCGCGGGCAAAGCCGACTCCGCCGAGTGCGCCGGCAAGAACACGCTGACCGCCGAGGGATCGACTGCCCAGCAGAACGCGATCGCCATGTTCAACCAGGTGTGGGGCAAACAGTGCTCGGGCAAGAATCTGTCCTACAACCCGACCGGGTCGGGCGCGGGCCGCGAACAGTTCATCGCCGGACACGTCGACTTCGCCGGTTCGGACTCGCCGCTGAGCGAAGCGCAGGTCGCCGAGGCGGCCGACCGGTGCGGCCAGAACCCGGCATGGCATCTGCCGCTGGTGTTCGGGCCGGTCAGCATCGCCTACCACCTCGACGGGGTGGAGAACCTGGTTCTCAACGGTGACGTGCTGGCCCGGATCTTCAGCGGCGCCATCACCAGCTGGAACGACCCCGCGCTGGTGGCCCTGAACCCGGGAGTGGAACTGCCGGCGATCGCCATCACGCCGATCTACCGCTCGGACTCCTCGGGCACCACCGACAACTTCCAGAAGTACCTCAGCGCCGCAGCGCCCCAGACCTGGACCAAGGGTGAAGGCAGCGAATTCCAGGGCGGCGTCGGCGAGGGCGCGCAGAAGTCGGCCGGTGTCGTACAGGCGGTGCAGAGCACTCCTGGTGCCGTCGGTTACGTCGAGAAGGGCTTCGCCGACCAGGCCAACCTTCGGTCGGCGATGCTCGACTCGGGCTCCGGTGTGGTCGCCGCAACCGACGAATCGGCCGGTATCGCGATCCAGTCGGCCGGATTCGTCTCCGGGGACAGCAACGACATGCGGCTGGACCTGAGGTCGCTTTACGGCACCAAGCAGGCCGCCGCCTACCCGCTAGTCTTGGTGACCTATGAGATCGTCTGCTCCAAGGGCTACGACCCCGACACGTCGGCGGCCGTGAAGTCCTTCCTCAAGACGGCTTCCACCAGCGGCCAGGACGAATTGTCTTCCGCCGGTTACGTCCGGCTGCCGGACCAGTTGAAACGGCGCTTGAGTGCCGCCATCGACGCGATCCAGTAGCCGCCGTGCCGCAAGCGATGAGGGGGTGTCAAGCATCGCCGACTCGTCTGTGTCCGTGCCTGAATCGACCCCGTCGGTGACCCCGACGGCGGTGCGTTCCACCGGAAGCCGCCTGCAAGATCGGCTGTTCCGTCTGGTCGCGGAAGGCTCCGGGGTGCTGATCATCGTCTTGATCAGTGCCGTCGGAGGCTTCCTACTGCTGCGGGCGATACCGGCGTTGCAGCGCAATCAGGAGAATTTCTTCACCTACGGCGGCAGTTGGGTCACCACCAACACCTCCGCCATGCACTTCGGCATCGCCGAAATGTTGCAGGTGACGGTGTTCGTCTCGGTGTTCGCGCTGTTGCTGGCCATGCCGGTTGCGCTGGGCGTCGCGATTTATCTCGCCGAATACGCGCCGCGGCGGCTCGTGGGGCTCTTGGGCTACCTGGTCGAACTGTTGGCCGCTGTGCCCTCGATCATCTATGGAGCGTGGGGCCTGTATGTGCTGGCCCCGCAGTTGCGCGGCACCGCGCTATGGCTCAACGAACATCTCGGTGGCTTCTTCCTGTTCGCCGACGGCAACGCGTCGGTGGCCGGCGGCGGCACCATCTTCACCGGCGGAATCGTGCTGGCGGGGAGGATCCTGCCGGTCATCACCGCGGTCACCCGCGAGGTGCTGGCGCAGAGGCCCCGCGGCCAGGTCGAGGCCGCCCTGGCACTGGGGGCGACCCGCTGGGAGGTGGTCAAGATGGTGATGCTGCCGTTCGGTCGCTCCGGCTACATCAGCGCCGCGATGCTGGGCTTGGGCCGCGCGCTCGGTGAGACGGTTGCGTTGCTGATCATCCTGCGCTCCACCCAGAAGGCGTTCAACTGGTCGCTGTTCGACGGCGGCTCCACCTTCGCCACCAAGATCGCCGCCACCGCATCGGAATTCAACGATCAGTACAAGGCGGGCGCCTACATCGCAGCCGGTCTGGTGCTGTTCGTCCTGACGCTTATCGTCAACGCGCTGGCGCGCATGGCGATCACCCAGAAGGTGCAGTCATGACCGCGTTGCTGGAGCGGCCCGTCAAGCTGCGCACGTTTGCCGGTGTCGGCCTGCGCCGCCGGGTGGCCAATTCGATTGCGACGGTGCTGGTCACCTCCGCGATGGCCTTGGCGTTGGTGCCCCTGGTATGGGTGATGTACTCGGTGTTCGACTTCGGTTTTGGCGCCGTCAGTACCAGTGCCTGGTGGACCCACTCGCAGGCCGGCATGACGGCGTTCGTGGCCGGCGGCGGTGCCTACCATGCGATTATCGGCACCTTGCTGCAAGGACTGCTGTGTGCGGCCATCTCGATCCCGATCGGAATCTTCGTCGCGATCTATCTCGTCGAATACGGTGCCGGTACCCGACTGGGCAAGCTCGCAACCTTCATGGTCGACATCCTGACCGGAGTGCCGTCGATCGTCGCAGCACTGTTCGTCTACGCGCTGTGGGTGGCCACCTTGGGATTTCACCGCTCCGGCTTCGCGGTGTCGCTGTCGTTGGTGTTGCTGATGGTGCCGGTGATCGTGCGAGCCACCGAGGAGATGCTGCGGATCATTCCGATGGACCTGCGCGAAGCCAGCTACGCGCTGGGCGCGCCGAAGTGGAAGACCATCACCAGCATCGTGATTCCGACCGCGTTGTCCGGCATCGTCACCGGCATTCTGTTGGCGCTGGCCCGGGTGATGGGCGAGACCGCGCCGCTGTTGATCCTGGTCGGCTATTCGCAGGCGATCAATTTCGATATGTTCCACGGCTTCATGGGGTCGCTGCCGGGAATGATGTATGACCAGACGTCGGCCGGGGCGGGTACCAGCGCAGTTCCCACGGATCGTCTCTGGGGCGCTGCGCTGACGCTCATCCTGCTGATCGCGATACTCAATGTCGCGGCCAGGTTCGGGGCGCGCATTTTCGCTCCCAAGAAGTTCTAGATCAGTCTCGACAACCAACCGCGTGGCGGTGGGCGAACAAGGAGAGCTGCACGGTGGCTAAAAGGTTGGACCTCACCGACCTCAACATCTATTACGGGTCGTTTCACGCGGTGGCCGATGTGTCGCTGTCGGTCGCGCCGCGAAGTGTCACCGCGTTCATCGGACCGTCCGGTTGCGGCAAATCGACCGTGCTGCGCACGCTCAATCGGATGCACGAGACCACTCCGGGGGCTCGAATCGAGGGCTCGGTGCTGCTCGACGGCGAGAACATCTACCGTCCCGGCATCGACCCGGTGGGCGTTCGCCAAGCTGTCGGCATGGTATTTCAGCGCCCAAATCCCTTCCCCACCATGTCCATTCGCGACAATGTGGTGGCAGGTCTCAAGCTGCAAGGAATCCGCAACCGTCGAACGCTCGACGAAACCGCGGAGTTCTCCCTGCGCGGGGCGAACTTGTGGAACGAGGTCAAGGACCGGTTGGACAAGCCTGGCGGCGGGCTCTCCGGTGGTCAGCAGCAGCGGTTGTGCATCGCGCGAGCCATTGCGGTGCAGCCCGACGTTTTGTTGATGGATGAGCCCTGCTCGGCGTTGGATCCCATCTCGACGATGGCCATCGAAGAGCTGATCTCCCAGCTCAAGCAGGACTACACCATCGTCATCGTCACGCACAATATGCAGCAGGCGGCGCGGGTGAGCGATCAGACGGCGTTCTTCAACCTGGCCGATGTCGGAAAACCCGGCCGGTTGATCGAGATCGACGGCACCGAAAAGATCTTCTCCAACCCCAGTTTCAAGGAAACCGAAGACTACATCTCCGGTCGCTTCGGCTAGCGGCGATCGCTAGCGCGGCGGAGCCGGGCGAAGCGGGCCGCCATGACATCACCCTCCGCCACCAGCGAGGCGCGGTCCCTCGCGGCGTACATCGGCCGAGCCGGTGCTTTCCTCCAAATTGCAGGACTCAAGAACGTGGCTAGGCTGGCGCGCAGATCGTTGCTCCAAGAAGGTCTAGGCCGGCGAACATTCAGGCCGGGACAGGTTGAGTTGAGTGAGGAGAAGGCTGCCAGTGGCCAAAAGGTTGGACCTGAGCGACGTCAACATCTATTACGGGTCGTTTCACGCGGTTGCCGAGGTGACGTTGTCGGTACCGCCGCGAAGTGTCACCGCGTTCATCGGGCCATCGGGCTGCGGCAAGTCGACCGTGCTGCGCACGCTCAATCGGATGCACGAGGTCATCCAGGGGGCGCGGGTCGAGGGTTCGGTACTGCTGGACGGCGAGGACATCTACCACCCTGGCATCGACCCGGTGGGGGTGCGTAAGGCGATCGGGATGGTGTTTCAGCGTCCAAACCCGTTTCCCACCATGTCGATCCGTGACAACGTCGTCGCCGGGCTGACGCTGCAAGGGGTACGCAATCGCAAGTTGCTCGACGAGACCGTCGAGCAGTCGTTGCGCGGGGCGAACTTGTGGAACGAGGTCAAGGACCGGTTGGACAAGCCTGGCGGCGGGCTCTCCGGTGGTCAGCAGCAGCGGTTGTGCATCGCGCGAGCCATTGCGGTGCAGCCCGACGTTTTGTTGATGGATGAGCCCTGCTCGGCGTTGGATCCCATCTCGACGATGGCCATCGAAGAGCTGATCTCCCAGCTCAAGCAGGACTACACCATCGTCATCGTCACGCACAATATGCAGCAGGCGGCGCGGGTGAGCGATCAGACGGCGTTCTTCAACCTGGAGGCCGTCGGTAAACCCGGCCGGTTGGTCGAGATCGACGACACCGAGAAAATTTTCTCTAATCCGCGACTTAAGGAAACCGAGGACTACATCTCGGGCCGCTTTGGCTGACTTATTACCGGGTTCGGCTACCGTGTGGTTTCCACGCTGACCCGCCGAAGGAGCGCCGTTGAGGATCAACCGATTCGGTATCGCCTCGAGTCTGCTGGCGGTCGTACTGCTGATGGTAGTGGCCTGCGGCGGGGGCGAATCGTCCTCGGCCTCAAGGTCGGGCTCCTCGGCGGTGCAGTGCGGCGGCAAGCAGAAACTGACCGCGAGCGGTTCGACGGCCCAGGCGCACGCGATCGAACAGTTCGTCTATGCCTACATCCGGGCCTGCCCGGACTACACGCTGGACTATCGGGCCAACGGATCTGGTAACGGCATCGCCGAATTCGCTAGTGGGCAAACAGAATTGGCCGGGTCTGACTCGCCGCTCGATCCGTCGAACGGTGAGCCTCAGCGGGTGGCGGCGCGGTGCGGCTCGACACCCTGGCACCTGCCGACGGTCTTCGGTCCGATTGCCGTGACCTACAACATCGGTGGCGTCAACGAACTCGACCTGGACGGGCCCACGGTGGCCAAGATCTTCAACGGCACCATCACCAAATGGGATGACCCCGCGCTGAAAGCTCTCAACAAGGACGCGGCGTTGCCTGCCGAGCCCATTCACGTGGTGTTCCGCAGCGATGACTCCGGCACTACCGACAATTTTCAGAAGTACCTCGACGTCGCCTCCGACGGCGCCTGGGGCCGCGGTGTGGGCAAGGCCTTCAACGGTGGTACCGGCATCGGCGCGGCCGGCAACGACGGCACCTCGGCGATGTTGCGAAGCACCGAGGGGTCGATCACCTACAACGAGTGGTCCTATGCGGTGGGGCGCGAGCTCAACATGGCCCAGATCGTCACGTCGGCGGGCCCGCAACCGGTGACCATCTCTGTCGACTCGGTGGATAAGACCATCGCCGGAGCCAAGTTCAGCGGTACCGGAAACGATCTGGTGGTGGATACCTCGTCGTTCTACAAACCGACCGTGGCGGGCGCCTACCCGATCGTGCTGGTGACCTACGAAATCGTCTGCTCCAAATACCCCGACCCGGCGACGGCGCAAGCGGTCAAGGCGTTTATGCAAGCGGCGATCGGCGACGGGCAGCAGGATCTGGACCAGTACGGCTATATTCCGTTGCCGCCGGAATTCACCTCAAAATTGAAGACGGCAGTCGACGCTATTTCCTGATCGTCGAGATCTGCGGCGATCCATTTTCACTGGTAACCTTTGATTAATCTTCTGTTCACCGCAACAGTTGATCGCTTGATGCCAATCGTGACCGGGTGAATGGAGCGTCGTGAACAATAGCGGACCGGCTTCGCAGGTAGGTTCCCAATTCGGTCCCTACCGGTTGCTTCGGCTGCTGGGGCAAGGTGGCATGGGTGAGGTCTATGAGGCCGAGGACACCCGCAAGCACCGATCGGTAGCACTGAAACTGATCGCCCCCGTGCTGTCGGGCAATCCGGCATTCCGAACCCGGATGCAGCGCGAGGCCGACGCGGCGGGCCGACTGACCGAGCCGCATGTGGTGCCCATCCACGACTACGGCGAGATCGACGGTCAGATGTTCGTCGAGATGCGGCTGATCGACGGCCATGACCTCGGCATGGAGTTGCAGCGCTCCGGCCCGCTGGCCCCGGCGCGAGCGGTGGCGGTGATCGAACAGGTGGCCGCAGCCCTGGACGCCGCACACGCCGGCGGAATCACCCATCGCGACATCAAGCCGGCGAACATCCTGCTCACCCGGGATGATTTCGCCTATCTGGTCGACTTCGGTATTGCCCGCGCCGCGGCAGATCCCGGCCTGACCCAGACCGGGATGGCGCTGGGCACCTACAACTACATGGCACCGGAGCGGTTCAGTGGCGCCGAGGTCGACTACCGTGCCGACATTTACTCGCTGGCCTGTGTGCTGAGCGAGTGTCTGAGCGGTCAACCGCCGTACCGGACCGAGACCATTGAACGACTGATCGCCTCACATCTGATGGAACCCGCCCCGCGGCCCAGTCAGCTGCGGCCGGGCCGGGTGCCGATCGGATTGGACCAGGTGATCGCCAGGGGAATGGCGAAGAACCCGCGGGAGCGATACAGCAGCGCCGGCGACCTGGCACGTGCCGCACACGATGCGCTGACCACCGCACAGCAGCATCAGGCCGCGATGATCGTGCAGCAGGGTGGTGTAGCTACCCGCATGGCCAGCGCCGTCGGCGCCTCCACCACCGGCGAAGGGAGCTCGCCGGCCTTCGGGTACCGGCAACAGTCGGTCGGCTACGAACACCGCGCCTACGAACCGAACTCTTACGACCAGCCGCACGACCAGACTCAGGTGCGGCCCGCCATCACCGGTTGGCGGGACCGACCGGCGCAGCAGTCCGCGCCTGCCGCACCGGCATTTGCCGCCGAGACAACGAACCGCGGCGACCGCCGATGGCTGGTGCCGGCCGCGGCAGCCGCGGCGCTGTTGCTGGCAGTCGGTGTGGGCGGCTACGTGGTGACCCACCGCTCGGAGACATCTCCCGGGGCAACGGCGTCGGCGAGCGGGCAGAGCGTGCTGCCCATGGACGGCCTGAGCTTCCGGCTCTCCCCGGGCGGGTTGGCGCTGGACAGTAGCGGAAACGTCTACGTCACCAACCAGAGCATGTACGGCCGGGTGGTGAAGCTGGAACCGGGATCGCACACCCCGGTGATGCTGCCGTTCACCGGGCTCTACGAACCGCAAGGTGTAGCCGTCGACCGGGCCGGCGCGGTGTACGTCACCGACTTCAACAATCGGGTGGTGAAGCTGGACCCGGATTCCCACGTCCAGTCCGAGCTGCCGTTCACCGGGCTGAACTACCCGGAAGGCTTGGTGGTGGACAAGGACGGCAGCGTCTATGTTGCCGACCGGGGTAACAACCGGGTGGTCAAGCTGCCGGCCGGGACCGACACCCAGGTGGTGCTGCCGTTCGCCGGGCTGCACAACCCCGACGACGTGGCTGTCGACTCCGCCGGCAACGTTTACGTCGCCGACACCGACAACGATCGGGTGGTGCGGCTCGCCGCCGGATCCAATACCCAGAGCGTGCTCCCGTTCACCGGTCTCGACGCCCCCTGGGGCGTCACCGTCGACGGGGCCGGCAACGTCTTCGTCACCAACCACGACAGCCACACCGTGGTGAAGCTGGCCGCCGGGGCCAATACCCAGACGAAGCTACCGTTCACCGGCCTGAACACCCCGCTGCAGGTCGTGGTTGGTCCGGACGGCACCCTTTACGTCGCCGACCGGGGCAACAACCGGGTGGTGAAACTGGTCGGCAACACCGAACCGCGGGGCTGAACCGCCGGTTCCAGCTTCGGCTCTCCTTCGTCGAGCCTCGCTGAACCGCGGAATTGGTGCGGTGGTCCCAGCTTCGGCTCTCCTTCGTCGAGCCTCGCTGAACCGCGGAATTGGTGCGGCGGTTCCAGCTTCGGCTCTCCTTCGTCGAGCCTCGCTGAACCGCGGAATTGGTGC
>CAXYUC010000094.1:0-17369 GCA_964292075.1 uncultured Mycolicibacter sp. | reverse complement strand
AAGGCGCTGGGCTCGTTGGTGTATCTGGAACAGCCGTGCGCCACCGTCGCCGAGCTCGCCGAGCTGCGCCGCCGCATCGACACCCCGATCGCCGCCGACGAGAGCATCCGCAAGGCCGAAGATCCGCTGGCCGTTACCAGAGCCGGCGCCGCCGATATTGCGGTGCTGAAAGTTGCGCCGCTGGGCGGCATTTCGGCGCTGCTGAGGATCGCCGACCAGATCGGAATCCCGGTGGTGGTCTCCAGCGCGATCGACTCGGCGGTCGGAATCGCAACCGGTCTGCGGGCCGCCGCCGCATTGCCGGACCTGCGGCACGCCTGCGGGCTGGGTACCGGATCGCTGTTCGTCGACGACGTGACGGATCCAGCCGAGACACCGCCGCAAAAGGACGGCTACCTGCCGGTCCAGCCCGTGGTTCCGGACCCCGCCCGGCTGCACGCCCTGGCCGCTTCGCCGCAACGGCGCCAGTGGTGGATCGACCGGGTCAAGGCATGCCATGGACTGTTGGCTGCCCGCTGAAGCGTTCCTCGAGTGTGCGGTTTGGTGGGCAAAATCGCCAATTACCTGCTAAACCGCACACTCGGCGCGTTCTCGGGCCGGCTGCCGTCACGAGCTCACACGCTGGGCAGCCGCGCGTCGATCCCGTTGGCGATCGTGACCGCCTCGTCGCTGACGTAGAGCTTGCACGCCAGCACGTCGATCGCGACGTTGTTGGCCACCCGCAGCGCCCGCTGACACGACCAGCCCGCACTGTCGTCCTGGTGCTGGGTCATCCACACCGTGGAGTCGACGTCGGCGACGGTGTCGAACGTCCATGGCGTGTCGGCGTAGCCGTCTTTACTGGTGGCGAAAGTCCGCTCGCCGCAAGGGCTCCAACGCCGGGCGGTCGCGTCGAAGAAGTTGCGCGCGTCGCCACGGGTGGCGAACACCGTTACCGCCTGGATCACGAAATGGTCCAGTGCGCTCTCGGTCAGGGTCTGAACGACCGTCGCGGTCCAGTCGGTGTCGGCGTACACCGACCGCTCAACGGGCATCCACGCCGGCAGGCAGTCGCGGTCGGGGAATTGATGGCCGGCATCGAACATCCGAGACCGGGAGTCTTTGACCCGCATGCGGGGGGAGCCCATGATGTCGCCGATGGTGGTGGCCTCCAGGAGCAGATCCGGCAGCATCGACGCGGCCACCGGCCGGGGTCCGTCGTGGTCGGCCGGCACCGCCAGGCCGCCGGTCACCCGCGAACAGGCGGCCGTCACCGCGCAGGCCAGCACCAGCGTGCAAGCCAACCCCGCGGTCCGTCTCCGCATCACCGTCCCCCGCTGCGCCGTTTGCGATCCTGACACCATAAGGCGTCGGCGGGGCGCGTACCTTCACATCCGTGACCAACCTCGCTTACGACGACCGTAATCAGGATGGCGACCCGGTTCTGTTCATCGCCGGACGTGGTGGAGCCGGCCGCGGCTGGCATCTGCACCAGGTCCGCGACTTCCAGCTCGCCCGGTACCGCCCGATCACCTTCGACAACCGCGGTATCGGCGCCACCGAGAACGCCTCGGGATTCACCACCGAAACCATGGTGGCCGACACCGCGCAGCTGATCGAAGCGCTGAACGTCGGCCCGGTCCGGATCGTCGCGGTGTCGATGGGCGCGTTCATCGCCCAGGAGCTGATGCTGGCGCGTCCTGAATTGGTGAAGTCTGCCGTCTTGATGGCCACCCGCGGTCGCCACGACCGAGCACGCGACTTCTTCTACTCCGCGGAAGTGAAACTCGCCGAATCCGGTGTCGAACTGCCCGCCGAGTATGAATCCAAAGTTCGCCTGCTGGAAAGCTTTTCACCCAAAACACTCAGCGACGATGCGGCGATCAAAGACTGGATCGCGATGTTCACCATGTGGCCGGTCAAGAACACCCCGGGACTGCGCTGCCAACTTGACGTAGCGCCGCTGACCAACCGGCTGTCCGCCTACGCCAACATCACCGCGCCGGTACTGGTGATCGGTTTCTCCGACGACGTCGTCACCCCGGCATACCTGAGCCGTGAAGTCGCCGACGCCATCCCGGGCGCGCGCTACCTGGAGATCGCCGACGCCGGCCACCTCGGTTTCATCGAGAAGCCGGACCAGGTCAACAAGGCCGCCTTGGAATTCCTCGCCGAGACCGACGGCAAGCCCTTCCGGTGGACGCCGCCGCCCCCGACGCACGACTAACCTCGTACCAATGACCAACCCCTCGACGGCACAGGCCCGCATCGTCGTCGACGAGCTGATCCGCGGCGGTGTCCGCGATGTGGTGCTGTGCCCAGGGTCGCGCAACGCCCCGCTGGCGTTCGCGCTGCACGACGCCGACCGCGCTGGCCGCCTGCGCCTGCATGTGCGCATCGACGAACGCACCGCCGGGTATCTGGCGATCGGGCTGGCGGTGAGTGCCGGGGCGCCGGTATGCGTGGCGATGACGTCGGGCACCGCGGTGGCCAACCTGGGGCCAGCCGTGGTGGAGGCCAACTACGCGCGGGTGCCGTTGATCGTGCTGAGCGCCAACCGGCCGTATGAGCTGCTGGGCACCGGCGCCAACCAGACCATGGAGCAGCTCGGCTACTTCGGCACCCAGGTGCGCGCCGCCATCAGTTTGGGGCTGGCGGAGGATGCGCCCGAGCGGATGGACGCTCTCAACGCCACCTGGCGCTCGGCCGTGTGCCGAGTCTTGGTGGCCGCCACCGGAGCTCGCACCGCCAACGCCGGTCCCGTGCAGTTCGACATTCCGCTGCGGGAGCCGCTGGTGCCGGATCCCAAGTCAGATCGGCCGTCGGAGCCCGCGGGCCGCCCGAACGGGCGCCCCTGGACCTATACCCCGCCGGTCAGCTTCGATCAGCCGCTGGACATCGACCTGACTCCGGACACCGTGGTGATCGCCGGGCACGGCGCCGGAACGCATCCGAACCTGGCCGAGCTGCCCACCGTCGCCGAACCCACGGCCCCGGCGCCGCAGAACCCGCTGCATCCGCTGGTGTTGCCGCTGATGCGCCCGCAGCAGGTCATCATGGCGGGCCGGCCCACCCTGCACCGCCCGGTGTCGGCGTTGCTGGCTGATCCGACGGTGCCGGTGTACGCGCTGACCACCGGGCCGCGCTGGCCGGACGTGTCGGGCAATTCGCAGGCCACCGGCACCCGGGCCGTCACCTCCGGTGCGCCGGATCCAGCCTGGTTGCGGCGCTGCGCGGAGCTGAACGCCCACGCCTGCGCCGCGGTGCGTCAGCAGCTGGCGGCGCACCCGCTCACCACCGGCCTGCACGTCGCCGCGGCTGTCGCCGACGCGTTGCGCCCCGGCGATCAGCTGGTGCTGGGCGCCTCCAACCCGGTGCGCGACGCAGCGCTGGTCGGTTTGGGCAACATCGAGGGCGCCCGGAACGTCGCTGTGCGGTCCAACCGCGGCGTTGCCGGTATCGACGGCACGGTGTCCACCGCGATCGGCGCTGCGCTCGCACACGAGCGGGACAACCCCGACGGCCGCACCATCGCCCTGATCGGGGATTTGACGTTCGTCCACGACAGCTCAGGGCTGCTGATCGGCCCCACCGAGCCGACACCGCGAGAGCTGACCATCGTGGTCTCCAACGACAACGGCGGCGGCATCTTCGAACTGCTCGAACAGGGCGATCCGCGATTTGCCGACGTGTCGTCGCGGATCTTCGGCACCCCGCACGACGTCGACGTCGGCGCGCTGTGCCGTGCCTATCACGTCGAATCTCGGCAGATCGATGTCGACGCGCTGCCCGCCGCGCTTGCCGAGCCCGCCGACGGTGTGCGGGTGCTCGAGGTCAAAGCGGACCGGTCGTCGTTGCGGACATTGCATGCCGCCATCAGGGCCGCCTTGTGAAGTCGCCTGACCATAAGTCCACTAAGTTCTCCAAGCCGCTTAAACCGCTGTTGCGCAGCTTGATTCACGGCAATGGTGCGCTTGCCCCGGACAATCGGGCCGGGCGTGCGCTGCGCTGGGCACGGATGAGCGTGCTGATCCTGGTGGCTCTGGTGACGCTGCAGTCGGTGCTGCTGGTGGCCGGGGCCTGGCGCAACGACATCACTATCGGGCGCGACATGGGGGTCGCCGAAGCTGAGGTCCTCAACGCGGGCTTCCGGCGCTCCACCATCGAGTTCGTCACCCCGGAACGGATCACCTACCGCCCCGAGCTGGGGGTGCTGTATCCGTCCGAATTGGCAACCGGGATGCGGATCTACGTCGAATACGACAAGGCCGACCCGGACTTGGTGCGGGTCCAGCACCGCACCGCGGTGCTGGCGATCATCCCGGCCGGGTCGGTGGCGGTGGTCGCCTGGCTGGTCGGGATCGCGGCACTGGCGGGGCTGGGTGCCCTGGAACGACGCTGGGCTGCGGTTGGTCACCACCCTGGGGGCTGAGGCCCCGAAGTCTTGGCTGCGATCAACGAGCTTGCCGAGATTTTGCGTGAGTAGTCGTGGCCGGTTTTCAACGCAAACGTCTACCTCTGCCATTCGTAATATAAGCCTTACTTTACCTAGGAAAACCTATCCATTGTTGGCCTCAAGAAATGCATTCCGCCATTCTTCAAGATAGGTCTACGTTACTTAGGAATGGCTCTCCTGCGTGAGTATCGCCTTCGTTGCGGACCCGTTTTGATCTGCGCTAACGTGCTCGCCATGACCAAACACAACGCAATTGAGACAAAGTTTCATCAGCTGCTGCAAGAGCAGATCCGCCACGAATTCACGGTGGTTCAGCAATACACTGCGATCGCCGTATATTTCGACAATGACGATCTGCCGCAGCTGGCGAAATACTTCTACCGGCATGCCGGTGAGGAGCGCGAGCACGCGATGAAAATTGTGCAGTACTTCATCGATCGTGATTTCGGAGTCCAGATCCCAGGAACCGACGAGGTACGCAACCAGTTCGACACTCCCCGGGAGGCGATCGCACTGGCGCTGGACCTGGAGCGCACGGTCACCAAACAGGTCAGCGCGTTGGCGGCTACCGCCCGCGAAGAAGGCGACTACCTCGGCGAGCAGCTGATGTGGTGGTTCCTCGGCGAGCAGGTCGAAGAAGAGGCGGTGATGATCACACTGTTGAACGTCGCCGAACGCGCCGGAGACAACCTGTTCGACCTCGAGGAATTCGTCGCCCGGGACATCAACTCCTAAACCACTTGGCAACTGTCCACCAACCCTGTCGGCACCGCCGGCCCCACCCGGGCGGCGGTGCCGACACTCATGATCGCCGCGACCACCGGCGGCGGCCTGGCCCGCCGGACCGTAATGCCATTGCCGCTGAAGGCGTAGGTCGCTTCGGTTGCCGGCCATTCAACCGAGGACACTGATGGATCGTCGAGACCAAGAATCGCATTCACCCGATTCGGTGGTCGCGCTTGCCCGGCTGGCACCGGGCCAGCGGGCGACGATCGTCGGAATGGCTCCGCAGGCGGACCCTGTCGTGGTGGGAAGGCTCCGGCAGCTGGGCTTTCGGCAAGATGCCCGCGTCGACGTGATCCGGCGAGCTCCATTGGGTGATCCGACGATCTACCGGGCTGCGGACACCGAAATATGTATCCGTCGCCGTGAGGCGCGGTTGATCGACGTCGTCGCGGACACACAGCGATGACGTCCTGCCACGCCGACGGTGACGGTGCTGCTGACGTCACGGGCACCCGGCGGATAGCACTGGTCGGCTGTCCCAACGCCGGAAAAACCAGTCTCTTCAACCAGCTGACCGGGCTGCGGGCAAAGACCGGCAACTATCCGGGCGTCACCGTCGGACAAAGTTGCGGCACCACGAAGGTAGGTGGCGTCGCGATCGCAGTGGAAGACCTGCCCGGCACCTACAGCCTCGACCCGATCAGCGCGGACGAGAAAGTGGTGACCGATAGGCTGATCGGTGAACTGGATGACACCGGCAAACCTGATGCGGTCGTGCTGGTGGCTGACGTGACCACCCTGCGTCGCTCGATAACGTTGGTGGCCCAAGTGCTCCGGCTCAACCTGCCCTGCCTGCTGGTACTCACTATGGGTGACGAGTTGACGGCTCGAGGCGGGCGGATCGACACCGATGCGCTGGCGCTGGCGTTGGGGATCCCGGTCAGCGTCGTGGTCGCGCACCGCGGTGCGGGAGTCGACGGCCTGCGCGCGCAGCTGGGGTTCGTCCAGCGGAGGCAGGCTGCACCCCTTCTGCCCCCGTCTGACCCGGACACCGTCGACGCTTGGGGAAAGTCGGTCCTCGACTCGGCGAATTATCTTGCCCCACAACCGGATCGACGCACCAACCGGATTGACCGGCTGGTCTTGCATCCGCTGTGGGGAACCGTCGTCTTCTTCACGGCGATGTTCGTGTTCTTCCAGATCGTGTTCGTCGTCGGTGAACCCGTGCAGGATCGCATCGCACAGGGACTCGGCTGGCTGAGCGGGCAGGTTACCGAACATATCGGCAACTCGGCGGTGGCGGGCCTGCTCGCGCGGGGAGTGATCGCCGGCGTCGGCACCGTCCTACAGTTCATCCCGCAGATTGTGTTGCTGTTCTTACTGATCGCGCTGCTGGAGAATATCGGCTACATGTCGCGCGCGGCGTTCTTGATGGACCGGGTGATGGCCACGACCGGGCTGGAAGGCCGCGCGTTCGTGGCGATGCTGTCGTCGTTCGCCTGCGCGGTCCCGGGCATTCTGAGCACCCGTACCCTGCCGTCCTCCCGCGACAGGATCGCCACCATCATCACCGCACCGCTGATGCCCTGTTCGGCGCGGCTGCCGGTGTACACCCTGCTGGTCAGTCTGCTGGTCGCGCCGCAGGCCCGTTGGTGGGGCCTCAACGGCCAGGGCGTCACGATGTTCTTGCTGTACCTCTGCGGCGGGATCTCGGCGTTGATCGCTGCGCGCGTTGTCAAGTCGACGATCCTGCGCAGCGATCTGCTGCCGTTCACCATGGAGCTTCCCCCGTACCGATTCCCGTCCGGCAAGGCGGTGCTGATCGCCATGTGGAGCGCGGCGAAGGTTTTCCTGCGCAAAGCCGGGACCATCATCCTGGCGGCTTCCCTGGTGCTGTGGGCGATGCTCAACCTGCCGACACGCCAGACGCAGACCGCGAACCTCTCCCGCGCCGGCGCGACCGCCTACGTGATGGAGCACAGCTATGCCGCCGATGTCGGCCGGGCCATCGAGCCGGTGTTTCGACCACTCGGGTTCGACTGGCGGATCGACGTCGCTCTGGTCGGTGCCCTGTCGGCGCGCGAAGTCTTCGTTTCCACACTGGGTCAGGTGTCGTCGTCGGCGAACCCGGGCGATCCTGGTCAAGCGCTGACCGGCATGACCGACGAGCACGGCCAGAAGGTGTTGACCGCGCCGACGGTCGTCGCACTGCTGGCGTATTTCGTGTACGCGTTGCAGTGCATGTCAACCGTCGCCGCCATGCGCCGCGAGACCAACTCGTGGCGGTGGCCGGGCTTCGCGTTCGGTTACCTGTTCGCCGTCGCCTGGTTGATGGCGTTGACGGCCCGGTCTATTGCGATCGGCGTAGGTGCATGAGCCAGCCGGCGTCTTCGGTGTCCACCAGGGTTTTGGTGGTGACGTCGTAAACCGTCGGGGTCCCGGGATTCTGCGGGTTGGCCGCCAATAGCTGGACTCGGTTGAAGGCGTTCATCGACGTGGTGTCGACGACCGGCTGTCCGGAGGCGATGAGGTCCACCACGTGGGCGGGCAGACCGCTCTCGCGGGCGGTGGTGGCGATGTCCTCGATGCTCGGTGTTCCGCCCTTGAGGTACAGGTTGTTCACGAACGCCTGGTAGGCCGCCGCGGAGGTGGCCGGATCGGCCGCCGCCATCAGCGCGTTGCCGACCCGCGCGGAGGTGTCGCCCCCGCGGCGGGCATCCAGAAACGTCATCCACCGGTAGGTCACCGCGACATCCCCGGCGGCCAGGTCTCGGCCCAGGTCACCACCGGAGGCCGCCTCGAACTTCGCGCATTCCGAGCACTGCGGGTCGCAGAAGATCTCCAGCTGCACCGGGGCGGAGGCCGCGCCGACCAGCACGCCGAAATGGTCGGCACTCCACGCCGTGCCGGGTTGGTGCGCCGGTCCCAGCTTCGCCTCTCCTCCGTCGGGGCTCACTGAACCCCCGGGTTGGTGCGGCGGTCCCCGCTTCGGCTCTCCTCCGTCGAGGCTCGCTGAACCGCCGGGCGCCTCGGGGTCAGCTGCCGCCGGCCCTGCCAATGCGCCGCCGAAGACCACCAGTGCTGCCAATGTGCAGAGCCAAGACCGCATTCCAGCAACCCTATCGGAGGCGGGTACCGTCGACCGGGTGAGCCGCGCCAGCCTGGACAAAGACCCCCATGCCGTGGCGTCGATGTTCGACGGCGTCGCCCGTCGCTACGACCTGACCAACACGGTGCTGTCGCTGGGACGAGACCGCTCCTGGCGAAAGGCCACCCGCAAGGCACTCGAGTTGCAGCCGGGGGAGAAGGTGTTGGACCTGGCCGCCGGTACCGCGGTGTCGACGGTGGAGTTGGCCCGCTCGGGTGCCTGGTGCGTGGCGGCGGACTTCTCGGTGGGGATGCTGGCCGCCGGTGCTGGCCGACCGGTGCCCAAGGTCGCCGGGGACGCCACCAAGCTTCCCTTCGCCGACGAGGTGTTCGACGCGGTCACCATCAGCTTCGGGCTGCGCAATGTCGTCGACCACACGGCGGGGTTGCGGGAGATGGCCCGGGTGACCCGACCCGGTGGCCGGCTGGTGGTGTGCGAGTTCTCCACCCCGACCGTGCCGGTGTTCGCCACCGCCTATAAGGAGTACCTGATGCGGGCCCTGCCGGCGGTGGCACGCGCCGTGTCGTCGAACCCCGAGGCCTACGTCTACCTCGCCGAATCGATCCGCGCCTGGCCGGATCAGGCGGCGTTGGCCGCGCAGATCGCCGCGTCGGGCTGGTCGGACGTGAGCTGGCGCAACCTCACCGGCGGCATCGTCGCGTTGCACTCGGCCCGCAAGCCGCTTTAACTCTCGGCCTAGGGGGCCGGGTCGAAGCGGAACACCGCGATCCGGCCGGCCAGCGCCTCGACTTCGTCGGGGGTTCCTTTGTCCACCAGGCCGGCCTGCTTGAGGAAGCGCGCGCCGACGGGCACCTGCACCGGAAACTCCCGCAGCACCGGGCGGGCCGCCTCCGCCGACAGTTCGACGATGCGCACCGGCCGTTCGCGGCGGCCGTGGCGCAGCAGGCCCGCACCCGCCGCTCGGGCGTTAAGCGCCCAATCGGCCTTGGGGAAGCCCGCCACCGTGTAGAGCTGCCCGTCGACGGTGAACGGCGTCATCGGGGTGCTGCGCGGCTGACCGGACTTGCGGCCCGGCACCGTCAACACCATCGGCGGGCCCGTCGGGATGCCCAACTTCTGCAGGCCGATCATCAGTTTGTTGACCGGTTTCAGCCAGCGCGGCGGCTTCGGGTCAGGCATGACGACGCTCCCCGTCAGCCCAGGTGCGCCGAGAGCAGCCAGCCCGCGGCCGAGTTGCGGCCACCCGGTTCATCGCGCAGCGGAACGCCCCCGAACCCGGGGAAGTCGTCGGGGAACACCGCGTGCAGCCGGGCCGGCTTGATCTCGTCGATCACCCAGTGCTTCGACACCACGTCGCTCAGCTCGTCGGCGGTCACCGCGAACGGCGGGCCCTCGGGGATGGCGGCCTTGTCGAAGACCAGCACGAAGTACGACGCTCCGGGCGCGGCGGCACGCACGATCGAGCGCTGGTAGCCCTCGCGGGCCTCCACCGGGATCGAGTGGAACAACGTGCTGTCCACGATGGTGCCGAAGCGACCGTCGTAGCCGGAGAAGTTGCTGATATCGGCGACCTCGAAGGTGGCGTTGGTGAGGCCGCGCTTGGCCGCTTCCTGGCGGGCCAGGTCGATGGCGGTGGGCGACATGTCGAGGCCCACGGTGGTGTGGCCTCGTTCGGCCAGATACAGCGAGATGGCGGCCTCGCCGCAGCCGACGTCGAGGACATCGCCGTGGAACTTGCCCTGCTCGATCAGTGTGGCCAGCTCGGGTTGGGGCGCCCCGATGCTCCACGGTGGTTTGGCGCCCAAGCCCATCTGCTCGGATTCGCCTCGGTATGCGGCGTCGAACTGGAAATCCAATGAATCGCTCATCACTCCGGTATAGCAACGCCCCTGATATATGTCAACGACGTTGATATATCCCCGCCGGGCCGGGACTAGGAGAACGGGCGGCGGCGGTCGATCAATCGGGACAGCCGTCCCCCGCCGCGCCAGGCTCGCGCCACCAGATCCGCGTCGTCGTCGGTGACCAGGTTGGCCATTACCCGTACCGCCACCCGCATCAGCATCGTCGAGCGCATCGCCAGCGGGCCGGTGGCCGGCAGGAACCGGGGAAACGTCAACAGCAGTGCCAGGCGTCGTGCCACCGAGAATCCACGCGCGTAGTGGGCGGCCAGCAACTCCGGCCAGGCCTGGGAAAGGTCGGCGGCGCCCGCGTTCTCCAGCAGCTCGACGGCCAGCCGCCCGGTCTCCAGGCCGTAGTCGATGCCCTCGCCGTTGAGCGGGTTGACGCAGGCCGCGGCATCACCGATCAGCATCCAGTTGGGCCCGGCGACGCCCGAGACCGCGCCGCCCATCGGCAGCAGCGCGCTGGCCGGCGCACGCACCGGGCCCTCGAAACCCCACTCCTCGCGGCGCAGGTCGGCGTAGTAGGACATCAGCGGCCGCAGCGCCACGTCGGCGGGCCGTTTGACGGTGGCCAGCGCGCCGACGCCGATGTTCACCTCGCCGTTGCCCAGCGGGAAGATCCAGCCGTAGCCGGGCAAGACCTCGCCCTCCGGCGAGCGCAGCTCCAGATGCGACGTCAGCCACGGTTCGTCGCTGCGCGGCGAGGCCAGATAACCGCGGGCGGCCACCCCGTACACCGTCTCTTTGTGCCACTGCCGGCCCAGCACGCGGCCGAGCGTGGAGCGGGCCCCGTCGGCGACGATCAGCGCCTGGCAGCGGACCTCCGTGCCGTCGGCCAACACCACCGAGCGCACCCGCCCGGATGCGTCGTGATGAACCCCGACGGCCTTGACACCCAGCAACATCCGGGCGCCGGACTCCTCAGCAGCCTTGCGGATGCGTTCGTCGAGTTCGGTGCGTGGCGCCGCGCTGCCGGTCGACGGAAACGAGGGGCCTGGCCAGTCCACTTCGATCTCGCCGCCGAAGCCGGCCATCCGCAGACCCCGGTGCCGGATATGGCTGTCCAGCCACTCGCCGAGCCCCAGTAACTCCAGCTGTTCGACGGCTCGCGGGGTCAGGCCGTCACCGCACGGCTTGTCCCGCGGGAAGACGGCCGAATCGACCATCAGCACGTCGCGGCCCGCCCGCGCGGCCCAGGCGGCTGCCGCCGACCCGGCCGGTCCGGCACCGACCACCACCACATCAGCCTGCGAACTCACAGTGACCAGTATGTTGGAGCGGTGAGGACACCGGCGAACGTGGTGGCGGGGTTGGATTTCGGCGGCTTGGGGGACCCGGGTTTCGCGGACCGGGTCCGTGACGGGGTGGCCCGCATTGAAGAGCTGATGGACACCGAGTTGCGCGGTGGCGACGGTCTGATGACCGAGGCCGTGACGCACTTGTTCGACGCCGGCGGAAAACGGTTCCGTCCGCTGTTCACGGTGCTGTCGGCCCAGCTGGGGCCCGAGCCGGACGCCTGGCAGGTGACGGTGGCCGGTGCGGTGATCGAGCTGGTGCACCTGGCCACGCTGTACCACGACGACGTGATGGATGAGGCGCAGATCCGCCGTGGAGCGCCCAGTGCCAACGCGCGGTGGGGCAACAACATCGCGATCCTGGCCGGTGACTATCTGTTCGCCACCGCCTCACGCCTGGTGTCGCGGCTGGGACCGGATGCGGTGCGGATCATCGCCGAGACTTTTGCCCAGTTGGTGGCCGGACAGATGCGTGAGACCCGCGGTCCAGCGCAGGGTACGGCGGATGGCGCAGCCGCCGTCGAGCACTACCTCAAGGTCGTCTACGAGAAGACGGCCTGTCTGATCGCGGCGTCGGGCCGCTTCGGTGCAACGTTCTCCGGTGCCGACGATGGCCAGATCGAGCGACTGGCCCGCTTGGGTGGGATCGTGGGCACCGCCTTCCAGATCTCGGACGACATCATCGATATCGATTCCGACCCCGATGAGTCCGGCAAGCTGCCCGGCACGGATCTGCGCGAGGGCGTGCACACGCTGCCGGTGCTCTACGCGCTGCAGGAGACGGGCGCCGACGCCGAGCGGCTGCGCGTGCTGCTGGCCGGCCCGGTCACCGAGGACGCGGCCGTCGAGGAGGCGCTGGGGCTGTTGCGGGCTTCGGCCGGCATGGTCAAGGCCAAGCAGACGGTGGCCGACTACGCCGCGCAGGCACGCGCGGAGCTGGCCGCGCTGCCCGACCGCGTCGGACGGGCGGCGTTGGCCAGCCTGGTCGACTACACCGTCAATCGACACGGCTGACCACGATTGCGGAACTCGTGCGACCGCCGCGGCGTTTAATGAGCACGATGGTCGTTCTCCAAGGAGGAAGTCGATGACCTGGCACCCGCACCACAACACGGCGAAGACGTTCTTTCTGCTGTTCGTGATGTCGGCGTTGATCGTCTTGGTGGGCCGGGCGTTCGGACCGCAGATGATGTGGGTGGCGGTGCTGTTTGCCGTGGGGATGAACGCTTACACCTACTTCAACAGCGACAAGCTGGCGCTGCGGGCGATGCGTGCCCAGCCGGTGACCGAGGTGCAGGCGCCGGAGATCTACCGGATTGTGCGGGAGCTGGCCACCACCGCCCACCAGCCGATGCCCCGGTTGTACGTCAGCGACACCAACGCGCCCAACGCCTTCGCCACCGGCCGCAACCCGCGCCACGCCGCGGTGTGCTGCACCAGCGGAATCCTGCGGCTGCTCAACGAGCGTGAGTTGCGCGCGGTGCTGGGCCACGAGCTGTCGCACGTGTACAACCGCGACATCCTGATCTCGTGTGTGGCCGGCGCGCTGGCCTCGGTGATCACCGGTTTGGCCAACATGGCGATGTTCATGGGCAACCGCCGCGACGGAAACCCGCTGGCGGTGCTGCTGGTCGCCTTGGTGGGGCCGCTGGCGGCCTCGGTGGTGCGGATGGCTGTGTCGCGGTCGCGCGAGTACCAGGCCGATGAATCCGGCGCGGTGCTCTCGGGTGACCCGCTGGCGCTGGCGTCCGCGCTGCGCAAGATCTCCGATGGTGTGGAACTCGCCCCGCTGCCGCCCGAGCCGGAACTGGCCAGCCAGTCGCATCTGATGATCGCCAACCCGTTCCGCGCGGGGGAGAAGGTCGGCCAGCTGTTCGCCACCCACCCCCCGATGGCCGACCGGATTCGGCGCCTGGAGGACATGGCCAAGGGGTAGAACGGGCCTCCCGTGCCCCGGCCGTCTCACCCGTCACTTCCGCCCCTGGGCCTGGGGATAGATGTATGCACGAATCGGATAGCGCATGCGCTACTGCCAGGCATGAACCATTACACCTATCGCGCCGAATGGTCGCGCGAGCACGACGAGTACGTCGGCCGTTGCCTCGAACTACCGTTCCTGAAGCAGTGGGCGCCGACGCTGCGGGAGGCCATTGCCGGTGTCGAGCAGGCCGTCGACGAGCATCTGGCCGAGCGCGAAGGCGAAGACGTACCGTCTCCGATCACCGACCGGAGCTTCAGCGGCACATTCCTGGTGCGGACTTCACCGTCGCTGCATGCCCGTCTCGCCGTGGAGGCCGCTGACCAGCACGTCTCGATGAACCATTGGATCGTGCAGAAGTTGGCCGATCGTCCGGTGAGTGGCCTGCTGGACTGGTGATATCGCCGGTGGTATCCGATTCGAAGTCACCTCACCTCTCCTCCGGAGGTGCGAAAGTGACGCCTGTGACGGCCGGGCCCGGGGTCAGAACCCGGAGCCGGTCACCTCATGCCCGGGCGTCTCGGCGATCAGGCCGCGGTAGGCCTGCTCCACCGTGGAGCCGTGGTTGATCACGCCGTCGACCTCGCGGGCGATCGGCATGCTCAGCCCGTACTGTGCGGCGAACTTCATGATCACGCTGGCGGCCCGCACACCTTCGGCCACCTGGTTCATTGACGAGATGATCTCGTCGATCGACTTACCTGAGCCCAACTGCTCGCCGACATAGCGGTTGCGACTGCGCTGACTGGTGCAGGTGACGATCAGGTCGCCCATCCCGGCCAGGCCTGCGAAGGTGTCGCGGGCTCCGCCCATCGCCTCGCCGAGCTTGGACATCTCGCGTACCGAACGCGACATCACCATGGCGCGGGTGTTCTCGCCGATCCCCAGCGAGTAGCCCATCCCGACCGCGATCGCGTACACATTCTTCAGTGCGCCGGCCATCTCGACCCCGACCACGTCGTCGGTGGTGTACACCCGGAATCGCTTGGTGCGGAACAATGACGCCAGCTCGCAGGCCTGACCCGGGTCGGGCATGGCCAGCACCGCCGCCGCGGCATATCCCTCGGCGACCTCGCGGGCGATGTTCGGGCCAGCCAGGATGCCGGCCGGATGGCCGGGCAGCACCTCGTCGACGATCTGCGACATCCGCATGTTGGTGCCCTGCTCCAGGCCCTTGACCAGCGACACCACCGGCACCCAGGGGCGCAGCTCGGCGGCCAGCTCCTCGAGCACCCCGCGGAAGCCGTGCGACGGTACCGCCATCACGACGACGTCGGCGCAGTGCGCGGCCTCGGCGAAATCGGTGGTGGCGCGCAGGGTGTCGCTGAGCTCCACATCGTTGCCCAGGTAGCGACTGTTGCGGTGGTTGTCGTTGATGTCGGCGGCGGTCGCTTCCGATCGCACCCATTGCAGCGTCGGTGCACGGCGCGAGCAGATGGACGCCACCGTGGTACCGAACGATCCGCCTCCGAGCACGACGACATTGGGGGTACGCGTAGCAGCAGGCATGAGCGACAGCGTATTGCCGTCGCCGCCGCCGCACCGGCGGTTTGTGAACATGTCGCCTAAACGGCGGACCAGCCTCCGTCGACCGACAGCGTGGCGCCGTGAATGTTGGCGGCGTCATCACTGGCCAGGAACACCACGGCGGCCGCAACCTCTGCCACGGTGCTCATCCGTCGCGAGGGGATCCGGGCCAGCACCGGCGCCACATGCTCTTCGAACTCCGCGTTGCGTTCGGTCCGGATCGGTCCGGGGGCAACGGTATTGACGCGCACACCCGAGGGTCCGTATTCGTCGGCCCACGACTTGGACAGCGAGTGGACGGTGGCCTTGGTCGCGCTGTACAGCGCCGAGTTCGCCGTGCCGATCAGCCCGCTGATCGAACCGACGTTGACGATCACGCCGCTGCCGCGCTGCGCCATGGCGGGCGCCAGCGCGCCGGTCAGCAGGAACGGGGCGAACACGTTGATCGCGAGGCGGGGTATCGGCCACCACCCTCGATGACATCCGGGCGCGCACCCAGACCTCCAAGAGCCAGCTGTTCCACTACTTTCCCGGTGGCAAGGAACAGTTGCTGCTCGCGGTGGCCGAACACGAGGCCGCGCGGGTGCTAGCCGATCAACAGCCCTACCTGGGTGAGCTCACGTCCTGGGCGGCCTGGCAGCGCTGGCGCGACGCCGTGGTGAACCGCTACCGCCGACAGGGGCAGCACTGCCCGCTGGCGGTGCTGATGTCCGAACTCGGGCGGACCACGCCGGCAGCCGCCCTCTTGGCGGGCGTCCAGGGCGGCGTCGGCATCCTGCTGGCCACCGGCGATCTCGGCTTCCTGGAGGCCGCCCTGGACCGCGGCATCGCCGCATTGCGGACCGAGGCCTGACCTAACCGGCCAGCGGTATCGGCTCCCCGGCTCGTCCGAACACCATCGATTCGGTGATCTGGTCGAACCGGAAGTCCAGGGCGTCGGCGAAGTAGTTCTGTCGCACATTCCAGGGTCGCTTGGTGCCCGACCGCGGGAGTGCATGCGGCGCGCGCAGCACATAGCCGGCCTGGATGTCCCACGCCGACTTCTCGGCCATCGGCTCATCGCCAAGGTGTGGGTAGGCGTGGGTGTAGCCGCGAGAAGCCATGTACGCCAGCAGTTTGGCGGTGGCCCGGGCGGTGATGTCGGCACGTAATGTCCAGGAGGCGTTGGTGTAGCCGACACACCAGAACAGGTTCGGCACGTCTTCGAGCATGTGGGCCTTGTAGACGAATCGGTCGGTGGACTTGATCTCGGTGCCGTCGAGGCTGATCCGCACCCCGCCGAGCGCCTGCAACTGCAAGCCGGTGGCGGTGACGACGATGTCGGCATCCAGATGCGCCCCGGACTGCAACGCAATCCCGGTGGCGTCGAAGTGGCCGATCCGGTCGGTGACCATCTCGACTCGCCCGGCGCTGATCTCGGCGTAGAGGTCGGCGTCGGGAATCAGACACAGTCGCTGGTCCCACGGTTCATACGGCGGCTTGAAATGAGTGTCCACGGCGTAACCCGGCGGCAGATTCTGCACGGCCGTGCGACGCAGGATCCACTTCAACAGTCGGGGAGTCTTGCGGGCCAGGAACCAGACGTAGCCCTCGAACAGGGCCAGCACGAACCGGATGATCGGGTGAGCCAACTTGCGGGGCAACAGCTTTGTGACCACATCAACGAAACGGCTGTACATGCTCGCCGAGATCAGATACGTCGGGGTGCGCTGCAGCAGGGTCACGTGGGCGGAGCGCTCGGCCAACGCCGGGACCAGTGACATCGCGGTGGCACCGCTGCCGATCACCACCACCTTCTTGTCGGTGTAGTCCAGATCTTCGGGCCAGTGCTGGGGGTGCACCAGCGTCCCGGTGAACGTCTCGGATCCCGGAAAGTCCGGGGTATAGCCCTCGTCGTAGTTGTAGTAGCCGGAGCCGAAGAACACGAACCGGCCGCGGTAGGTCCGCTGGGTTCCGTTCTCGTCCGCCGTCACCGTCCAGGTATCGGTCGCCGAATCCCAGTCGGCCGCGGTGACGTGGTGGTTGAACCGGATGTGCTCGTCGATGCCGTGCTTGTGCGCGGTGTCGGTCAGGTAGTCGCGGATCTCGTCGCCGTTGGCGACCCGTTCGCGGCGGGTCCAGGGTTCATACGGCAGGCACAGCGTGAAGATGCTGCTGTCCGAGCGCACCCCGGGGTAGCGAAACAAGTCCCAGGTCCCGCCGATGCGCTCACGCCGTTCCAGGATGACGTAATTGGTGCCGGGGTTGCGTTCGGCGATGCGGTAAGCGGCGCCGATACCGGAGATGCCCGCTCCGATGATGACGACGTCCACGACCTCTTCGGTAGTCACGAGCCCCAGCCTAAGTGGTCTGGCCCGGAATTTCGGTGACGTATCTGTCGGGGCGGTTATGCGGC
>CAXYUC010000093.1:0-17608 GCA_964292075.1 uncultured Mycolicibacter sp. | reverse complement strand
CGGGTTCGGGGCGCGGGGGGGGAGGGGGCCCGGGGGGCGGCTGGGGGCCCCCCCCACCCCCGCCGCAAAAGGCCCCGCCGCTGACGCCGACTACGCATTGGAGGCCGCGGTCCGCGGAGTCGCCGAGTTGGCCGACCGCTGATCCAAGCAACACGAAGGCCCCTGTTCGCCAGTGGAATCAGGGGCCTGCGCTTGCGGACAATCCGCTAGGTCAGAGCTGGTTGAGCGCCTTCGCCAGCGCCGACTTCTTGTTGGCGGCCTGGTTCTTGTGGATGACACCCTTGCTGGCGGCCTTGTCCAGCTTGCGGCTGGTCGAGACCAGCAGCACGCCGGCCTTGTCCTTGTCGCCGGCTGCGGCGGCCTCGCGGAAGGCACGGATCGCGGTGCGCACCGCCGACTTCACCGACTGGTTGCGCAGCCGGGCTTGCTCGTTGGTCCGGTTGCGCTTCACCTGCGACTTGATGTTGGCCACGGAGTATTTCCTTCGCAAAAGCTTGAGTTGGGTTCGCCTCCCGACACGGGAGCAACAGCTGTTCAGGGTACCAGCTGGTCCGGCAACTCCCCAACTCGCCTCAGCGGCGGGCGGTCACCTCGACCCGATGCAGGTCGTCGCCGAGTTCGATCGGTCCGTCGAACTCCGCGGCGGCCAGCGCCCGCCACTGCTCTTCCTGCCCGGGGGCGATGGCGGGCACATAGTGGGTCAGCACCAGAATGCCCACCCCGGCCCGTCGGGCGGTCGCGGCCGCCTGGGTCACCGAGGAGTGGTAGTCGCAGATGTCGCGGATCCGCTGCTGGGGCAGCAACTCGATGAGGTCGTTGCGGATGACGGTGTGCACCAGCGCGCCGGCTCCAGCCGCCAGCGCATCGAGGCTGTCGCAGGGCACGGTGTCGCCGGCCATCACTACCGAGGCGGTCCCGTTTTCGTCGGTGTGCTCGATCCGGAAACCGATGGTCGGCGTGACCGGCCGGTGGTCGGTGGGCGCCACGGTGATCTGCACCCGGTCGCGATCCCAGACCTGACCCGTGGTGTATTCCTGCACGTCGACCGGCGGAGGGGCGGTCAGATCGTCGTGGTGGGCAATGCGATAGCCGATGTCGTGACCGAAGGCTCGCAGGGTCGCCTCCACCACCTCCGCGGTGCCCGGTGGTCCGATGATCGGCAGCGGCGGGGCGTCGGGAGTGAAGGTGGTGACCCATCGGGTGATCAGCAGATCGCCCAGGTCGGCGATGTGGTCGCTGTGCAGGTGGGTGAGCAGCAGTGCCGACAGGGCGTTGGCCGAGCAACCTGCCGCTGCCAAACGCTGCAGCACCCCCCGCCCGCAGTCGACCAGCAGTTGCTGGCCGCCGGCCCGGATCAGGGTCGACGGGCCGGCGCGGTTCGGGTCGGGGATCGGGCTTCCGGTGCCCAGCAGGGTGATCTCGATCGTCATGACGTCACATATGCCACAGATGGCGCTCGCGCGCTGTGCGATCGGTGGAGTTTCGTTATCGCCGCCCCCGACCGGGCAAAATGGCCTAGCCTGGTGTGAAGCAGATCACTGCGGCGGGAGGCTTCAATGCGGATCGCGGATGTATTGCGGAACAAGGGTGCGGCGGTGGTGACCATCCATCCGGATGCCACGGTCATGGAGTTGCTGGCAGGCTTGGCCGAGCACAACATCGGCGCCATGGTGGTGATCGGACGTGAGGGGCTGGAGGGGGTGGCCTCCGAGCGTGACGTGGTACGCCAGTTGCACGTCCATGGCGCCAGTCTGCTGGCCCGGCCGGTGTCGTCCATCATGACCCGCCTGGTGGCGACCTGCACCAAGACCGACTCCGCCGACGACGTCAGCATGTTGATGACTGAACACCGCGCGCGGCACATACCAGTGCTCGAAAACGGCCGATTGGCCGGGATCGTCAGTATCGGCGACATCGTCAAGTCTCGGATGGAAGAACTGCAGGCCGAACACGAGCAACTGCGCGACTACATCGCCCAGGGCTAGCGGGCCCGTCAGCTCCACGCGTAGTCGCCGCGGAGTCGGGCGGCCACCACCTCGAACACCGAACGCTCCAAGATGGCGCCTTCGCGCCGGATCGATTCCTCGGGCACGTCGAGCACCGGTCGAGTCGCACCCAGCTGACCCGGTGAGCATCATCCCAGCTGCCCGCACCGATGCCGACCCAATTCGTGTCCTCGGCATGCCGCTCCCGGCTGGACAGCATCAGACCCAGCAGCATGTTGCGGTCTCGGCCGACGACCAGCACCGGTCGGTCTTCTCCTTGCTTGGGCCCCTGGCCCGCAATGTCCTCATAGGCCACCCAGGTCCAGACGATCTCACCCGGGTCGGCACGACCGTTGAGGTCGGGGGCGTAGACGAGTCGGCGCGCCCGGTGCGCGGTGGGAGCACTGCTGTCAGTCACCGGTCGCCCAGCGGCGATTTCCGTCGCCGGCTCCGATGTCGCGCCGCTGAGCATCTCCAGACCGATCTTGATGCCCTGCTCGATACCGCGCTGGATGCGCTGCTGTACCAGCGGTGCCTGCTCGAGTTGGCGGATGAACCGTGGGGCTTCGTTGAACACCAGGTTCTCCGCGAATCGCTGCACCGACTCCCATGGGGTCTTCCGCGGGGAAGCCATGCTCGCAGCATAGGCGAAACCTGTTCCGGGCATCGGTATCTGGGCATCGACAGCGCGGCCCCGCGACAACAACTTTTTGACGTGGAGGTAAACAAAAAGCGCAGGAATCTGTACGAAAACTGATGTGCCACTTGTGTTGTCCCCAGAGACACATCGGCGTACGGTACGGGAATATCTATTCACAGGGGGCTTCTTTTCAACGGGCTGACGTAGAGCCATCTCGGCGTCAGCCGGACGGAAGATTTCAATCGGTGGGTGGAAGTCGCCGAAACCGCAGTCTGGGGAGGGCTTGGCTTTTCCTCCGGGGGTGCTTGAAACGGGGCAAGTCACCGCCCGGAACGACATGTACGACATGGCGTTCGCCGGCAACTGATGCCTTGGCTGAGTCCGGTGGGTGATCGCCCAGGCCCTGCTGTGCGCCGAGGGGCTATCAGGAGGTATATGGATTTGCGCAGCTATCACGCAGGGTTTCAATCGTAACAGGATTAACGAAACTGACAGAGCCCCTGCGGCTTTCAGTAATGGTGCTGGGGGGCTCCTGGGCGGACTACCGCCAAAGAGAGACATTACGAAAGGCATTGAACATGAGCATGCGCAAATTCGTCGCCGTTGGTGGCTTTGCCGCCGGCGCGGCGTTCGTATTGGCGCCGTTGGCATCTGCTGACACGGACCCGCTGTCCTCGGTGGTGGACAACGAGATCGCGTCGATGAACTTCCTCTTCGGAACCGACAACTTCCTGGCGGGGGTTCCCTCCACGGACGTCACCACGGGCCCGGACGGCTTCGACATCATCAAGTCGGCGGATGTCCCGACGGTTCAGGACAGTGGTACGACGGCGTTCGATCACCTGGTCTACGGGTTCAACCCGAAGGAGGCCGGACTGGCCACTGACCCCGGTGCCTACAGCGTCTACAACGGCGCGATGGTCCCGTTCGACGACAGCATCAACTCGCTGTTGTACGCGACGATGAACCACGGCGCGGTGCTCGATTGGGACGGCGGCACCGGCGACCTGTTCGGCGGGAGCAGCATGGCGGACATCGCCAATAGCGCCGACAGTGGCTGGGCAGAGGCCGCCAGCTACCTCCAGTACGCCTGGGGTGACTTGCTGGGATACTTCGGCATCTTTGACTCCTAGCCGCCGCTCGAACCGAAACTCCCGGAGGATCGTCTCCGGGGGTTTCGTTTTGAAGCCTCCGTCTCGCTACCCTGACTAGGCAGTAGGCACCACCGCCCCCCGTTCACCAGGAGATTCCCATCAGCAGTTTCGCCGACCAGACCTTCACCGCGCCGGCGCAGATACGGAACTTCTGCATCATCGCCCACATCGACCACGGCAAATCCACCCTGGCCGACCGGATGCTGCAGCTCACCGGCGTCGTCGACGACCGATCGATGCGGGCCCAATATTTGGACCGGATGGACATCGAGCGGGAACGCGGCATCACCATCAAGGCGCAGAACGTGCGGTTGCCCTGGACGGTCAAGGACAACCCGGAGCGGAGCGCGGGTAACGGGCCTGCGGCCGGCGATTACGTGCTGCACCTGATCGACACCCCCGGCCACGTCGACTTCACCTACGAGGTGTCCCGCGCACTGGAGGCCTGCGAGGGCGCCATCCTGCTGGTCGACGCCGCCCAGGGCATCGAGGCCCAGACCCTGGCCAACCTGTACCTGGCGCTGGACCGCGACCTGACCATCATCCCGGTGCTCAACAAGATCGACCTGCCCGCAGCCGACCCGGAGCGCTACGCCGCGGAGCTGGCCCACATCATCGGATGCGAGCCGCAGGATGTGCTGAAGGTGTCCGGTAAGACCGGCGAAGGCGTGGCCGAACTGCTCGACGAAGTGGTGAAGCAGGTGCCGCCGCCCACCGGCGACCCCGATGCGCCCACCCGGGCGATGATCTTCGACTCCGTCTACGACATCTACCGCGGCGTGGTCACCTACGTCCGCGTCGTCGACGGCAGGATCACCCCGCGCGAGAAGATCGCGATGATGTCCACCGGCGCCACCCACGAGCTGCTCGAAGTCGGCATCGTCTCGCCGGAACCCAAGGCCACCAAGGGGCTTGGCGTCGGCGAGGTGGGTTACCTGATCACCGGCGTGAAGGACGTGCGCCAGTCCAAGGTCGGCGACACCGTCACCACCGCCCGCAAGGGCGCCACCGAAGCGCTCACCGGCTACCGCGAACCCAAGCCGATGGTCTATTCCGGCCTGTACCCCGTCGACGGGTCGGACTACCCGAACCTGCGCGACGCCCTGGACAAGTTGCAGCTCAACGACGCCGCGCTGACCTACGAGCCGGAAACCTCGGTGGCGCTGGGTTTCGGGTTCCGCTGCGGCTTTCTGGGTCTGCTGCACATGGAGATCACCCGGGAACGCCTCGAACGCGAATTCGACCTCGACCTGATCTCCACCTCGCCCAACGTCGTCTATCGGGTGATCGCCGAAGACGGCACCGAGATCATCGTCACCAACCCGTCGGACTGGCCGGAAGGCAAGATCCGCTCCGTCTACGAGCCCGTGGTCAAGACCACCGTGATCGCGCCCAGCGAGTTCGTCGGCACCATCATGGAGCTGTGCCAGTCTCGCCGTGGGGAACTCGGCGGTATGGACTACCTCTCACCGGAGCGCGTCGAGCTGCGCTACACCATGCCGTTGGGCGAGATCATCTTCGACTTCTTCGACTCGCTGAAGTCGCGCACGCGCGGCTACGCCAGCCTGGACTACGAGGAGGCCGGCGAGGCCGAAGCCGACCTGGTCAAGGTCGACATCCTGCTGCAGGGCGAGGCGGTGGACGCGTTCAGTGCGATCGTGCACAAGGACTCGGCCTCGGCCTACGGCAACAAGATGACCACCAAGCTCAAGGAGCTGATTCCGCGTCAGCAGTTCGAAGTGCCGGTGCAGGCTGCGATCGGCTCGAGAATCATTGCCCGCGAAAACATTCGGGCCATCCGCAAGGACGTGTTGTCCAAGTGCTACGGCGGTGACATCACCCGTAAGCGCAAGCTGCTCGAGAAGCAGAAAGAGGGCAAGAAGCGGATGAAGACCATCGGCCGGGTCGAGGTGCCGCAGGAGGCGTTCGTGGCGGCACTGTCCACCGATGGCGGCGGGTCCGGAGGGTCCGGCGGTGAAAGAGCCAAGAAATAGTGGCCGTCCGGGGGGCCACGGGCGTGGTGGCGCTGGTGCTGCTGGTGAGCGGGTGCACCACGGTGGTCACCGGAACCGTCCGGCCGGCACCGGGCCTGGCTCCGACACCGGTCACCGCGATGGCCGTCCGGCAGGTGTTGCTCGACGACGCCGAGCTGTCGAAGCTGCTCGGCCGACCGTTTCGCAGCGACCCTGATCTGCCGCCGCGGTTCGGCGGCCTCGACGAACTGCCCGACGCCTGGGACGGCGCGGTGCCCGAAAACTGCGTCGGCGCCGCGGTGGGCGGCCAGCGGAGCGTCTACGCCGACGCCGGCGTGAAGGACATCGCCCACGAGTTCTGGGACAGCTCCAGCCTTGAGGATTCGCCGCTGACCGGGGTGGGCGAGGCGGTGATCGCCTTGGGCAGTGCCGCTGACGCCGACGCGCTCTTCGAGAAGTTCTCCCAGCAGTGGGGCAGCTGCGACGGGGTCGTGGTGACTCGGCAGGGAAGCGCCGGCGAGGCCAGCGGCGAGGTCGTCGATGTCGCCACCGGGGACGAGGTGCTCACCGCCACCGTGCGCACCACCGTGGACGGCGAAGTGGGTCTGCGGGTCACTCGGGCAGTCGCGGCCCGGGTGAATTGTGTCGTCGACGTGGACGTGTTCTGGTTCGTCGACGACGATGACGACTCCGAAGTCCCACCGGCGGGGGACACCACCGCGGCCGACCTGGCCCGGGCGATGCTGGACAAGGTCCGCGGCCTGAGCGGCTGACGCCGGGCCGCGACGCGAGCACTACATGGGTGCGTTCGCGGGCTGGAACCCTCCGGTGGAGTCGGCCTCCTCCTCGGCGCGGATCACGTGCACGACTGCGTTGATCTGCGCCAGGTGGGTGAAGGCCTGCGGGAAGTTGCCCAAGTGCCGGCCGGTGCGCGGTTCGATCTCCTCGGCGTAGAGGTGCAACGGGCTGGCGAACGACAGCAGTCGTTCACACAGATGCTTGGCGCGGCTGACCTCGCCGATCTCGACCAGCGCAGAAACCAGCCAGAAGGAGCAGATGGTGAATGTGCCTTCGGCGCCGGACAATCCATCGTCGGTCTCCTCGGTCCGATAGCGCAGCACCAGCCCGTCCTCGGTGAGTTCCTCGGCGATCGCCATCACCGTGTCGCGCACCCGCGGGTCGTCGGCCGGCAGGAACCGGGTCAGCACCACCAGCAGCAACGAGGCGTCCAGCGCATCGCTGCCATAACTCTGGGTGAACACCCCGCGCGAATCCACCCCGTTGGCCAGCACGTCGGCCTTGATCTCCTCGGCGATCACCCGCCACTGCCGGGCATAGGAGACCTCACCCTGTAACTCCGCCAGCTTGGAACCGCGGTCCAGCGCCACCCAGCACATCACCTTCGACGAGGTGAAGTGTTGCGGTTCGCCGCGCACCTCCCAGATACCGCGGTCCGGCTCGCGCCAGTGCTTGATGGCCTCCTCCACCTGGCGCTTGAGCACCGGCCACAAGGATTCGGGGATCTGCTCGCGCGACCTGGCATGCAGGTAGACCGAGTCGAGCATGGTGCCCCAGATGTCGTGCTGCGCCTGGTTGTAGGCCCCGTTGCCGATGCGCACCGGGCGGGCATAGTCGTAGCCGGACAGGTGGTCCAGCTCCTCTTCGACGAGTTCGTGCTCGCCGCCGACGCCGTACATCACCTGCAGCGGGTGCTGCTGGCCGTTGTTGACTCCGGAGACGTCGGCGATGAACGAGAAGAAGTCGTCGGCCTCGCGGTCCAGCCCCAGCGTGTAAAGGCCCCACAGTGTGAACGCCGAATCACGCACCCAGCTGTACCGGTAGTCCCAATTGCGTTCGCCCTGCGGTGTTTCCGGCAGCGATGTGGTGGGCGCGGCGAGCAGGGCTCCGGTGGGCGAATAGGTCAGCCCCTTCAGCGTCAGCGCGCTGCGTTGCAGATACACCCGCCACGGATGATCGGGGAAGTTGCCGATGTTGATCCACTGCCGCCAGCACTCGGTGGTGTTCCACATCTTGTCCGCGGCTTCGGCATAACTTTGCGGCGCAGGGTGTTTCGACCAACTCAACGCCACGAAGACGTCGTCGCCCTCGGTCAGTCGAGTCCGGGCCCGGGCCTCGCGGCCTTCCAGGCCCAGCCGCAGGTTCGTCGTCAACCGCAGGGTCGGGTAGGCGTCCGGGTCCTGCCGGGCTCGCGCGAGCGCCTCGCCGTAGGCGTTGGCCGAGTACTCCCAGATGGCGCTGGTGCGGTTGTAGTCGAAGGCCGGCTCGCAGCTCATGGTCAACTCGGCGGTGCCGCTGACACAGCGCACCGTGCGCAGCAGGATGTGCTCGGCGTCCCAGTCGGTGGGGGTGCGCCGGTGGGTCTGGGACCGCGCCTCGATGTCGTGCCATTTGCCCATCACCAGCGCGTCGCGCACGATCAGCCAACCGGTATGGGTCTGCCAGGTGGTCTCCATGATCGGGCTGCCGGGCAGGTAGCGCCGCGCCGCGGGCACCGACACCCCGTACGGCCCCAACCGAAAGTGCCCGGCGGTGCGGTCCAGGATCGCGCCGAAGACGCTGGGGGAGTCCGGGCGCGGCACACACATCCACTCCACCGACCCGGCCGACGAGATCAGGCAGGTGTTCTCGCAATCCGACAGGAACGCGTAGTCGGCGATCGGTGGAAACGGATTGCGGATCTGAGTCGGTGCCGCGGCATAGGGCACCGGTGCGGTCGCCGACAGTGGCGGGGTCGGCGGCGTGTGCAGATCCATGCGGTCATCATCTCTGGCTGCTTGTCGCGCGTCTACCCGGATCGCCGCTAAAGTGGGCTGGGTGGTTGGCTTCCTGAGCTGGTGGGACGGCGTCGAGCTGTGGCTTTCCGGGCTCGGCTTCGTGGCGCAGACCGCGGTGGTGATGCCGGTGGTGCTGGCGCTGGCCTACGGTCTGGCCTCGGCGCTGGACGCCCTACTGGGGGAGGGAATCCGGGTGCAGGAGCGTCTCCGTCACGGCCGTGATCCCGGGGCGCGCTGATGCCGCGTTCACAGGTGACGTTGGTTCTCGTCGGCCTGATCGTGTTGGTGATCGTCAGCTGGCTGCTCACCCGGTGATCGGCCTGCCCGCCGGCTCGACCGGCTTCTGTTATGCTTCCCCGCATGTTCGCAGCGACCGGTGACCGGCAGCGCCCCGTGGTGGCGCTCCCGATGCTCGCCGTGGTGACTTCCGCTGTGGCCGACGTGCACTGTTGTCGCTGATCCCGCACCCGTCGGCGCACCGGTGTCGTCATCTTTGACGCACGATCTTTCCAGTGAACGCCTTTCGCGATCCGACGGAGACGCATTCTTGTCGAGGTCTGTACGGATTCGCCCGAAAGGTCACCAATGCCCAATACCATCGCGCGCAGTGTCGCGCTGGCGCTGGCCGCCGCAATGGCCGTCACCACGATCGCCGGGTGCGGAGGCGGCCCCAGCGACGTGGTCGGCGGCGCCGAGCGGTCCGAGGCGCACACCACCCTGACGCTGGTGGCCTACGCGGTTCCCGAGCCCGGCTGGAGCAAGGTGATCCCGGCGTTCTACGACACCGAGGAGGGCGCCGACGTCCAGGTCGTCACCTCCTACGGCGCCTCGGGTGATCAGTCTCGCGGCGTCGCCAACGGCAAACCCGCCGACATCGTGAACTTCTCGGTGGAACCCGACATCACCCGCCTGGTGAAGGCCGGCAAGGTCGCCGAGGACTGGAACGCCGACGTCACCAGGGGAATCCCGTTCGGTTCGGTGGTGACACTGGTGGTGCGGCAAGGCAATCCCCAACACATCAAGACCTGGGACGACCTGCTGCGGCCCGGGGTGGAGGTGATCAGTCCCAGCCCGCTGAGCTCCGGATCGGCCAAGTGGAACCTGTTGGCCCCCTACGCCGTCAAGAGCGACGGCGGCAAGAACCCGCAGGCCGGCCTGGACTTCGTCGATCAACTGGTCAGCGACCACGTCAAGCTGCGCCCCGGCTCGGGACGGGAAGCCACCGATGTGTTCCTGCAGGGCAGCGGCGACGTGCTGATCAGCTACGAGAACGAGGCCATCGCGGTCGAGCGCAAGGGCAAGCCGGTGGAGCACGTCACCCCGTCGCAGACCTTCAAGATCGAGAACCCGCTGGCGGTGGTGAGTTCGAGTCGACACCTCGACGCCGCCACCGCGTTCAAGAACTTCCAGTACACGGCCGTGGCCCAACGACTCTGGGCGCAGGCGGGTTTCCGCCCGGTCGACCCGGGTATCGCCGCCGAATTCAGCCACGCGTTCCCGCAGCCGGACAAGCTCTGGACGATCGCCGACCTCGGCGGATGGGACGTCGTCGACAGCGGGTTGTTCGACAAGACGAGCGGCACCATCACCAAGATCTACACCCAGGCCACCGGATGACGGCGACAGTGGTCACCGAAGCGACCCGGCCGGGTGAGGGCGGGCCGCCGGTGCATTCGGGATTTCGGGCCGAAGGTGTCTCGCTGCGGGTCGGTGCCGCGGTGGTCTGGCTTTCGCTGATCGTGTTGGCGCCGTTGGCCGCGATCGCCTGGCAGGCGGGCGGCGGCGGCTGGCGGGCCTTCCAGCTGGCGGTGACGTCGCACGCCGCGCTGCAGTCGTTCCGGGTGACGCTGACGATCGCGGCCGGTGTCACCGTGGTCAACGTGGTGTTCGGCCTGTTGATCGCCTGGGTGCTGGTGCGTGACGACTTCGTCGGCAAACGCTTCATCGACGTGATCATCGACCTGCCGTTCGCGCTGCCCACCATCGTCGCCAGTCTGGTGATGCTGGCGCTGTACGGCCCCGCCAGCCCGGTGCACCTGCATCTGCAGCACACCGCGTGGGGTGTCGGCCTGGCACTGGCGTTCGTCACCCTGCCGTTCGTGGTGCGGGCCGTGCAACCCGTGCTGCTGGAGATCGATCGGGAGGTCGAGGAGGCCGCCGCGTCGCTGGGCGCTTCCGGGCTGACCATCTTTCGCACCGTGGTGTTGCCGTCGCTGGCGCCGGCGTTGCTGACCGGGGCGGGCTTGGCGTTCTCCCGGGCGATCGGTGAGTTCGGCTCGGTGGTGCTGATCGGCGGCGCGGTGCCCGGCAAGACCGAGGTGTCCTCGCAGTGGATCCGCACGCTGATCGAGAACGACGAACGCACCGGTGCGGCGGCGATCTCCCTGGTACTGCTGGGGATTTCGTTCCTGGTGTTGCTCGCGCTCCCGGGACTGGGGGCTCGGGTGACCAAACGGCAGGAGAGGTCCTGATATGACGCCGTCACGGCACGTCCGCTATCTGTTCCGCTTCCTGGCAGTGGCCTACATCGGCCTGTTGTTGATCGTTCCGGTGTCGTTGATCCTGTGGCGCAGCTTCGCGCCCGGGTTCGGGCAGTTCTTCGCCTATATCTCCACCCCGGCCGCGATCTCGGCTCTGCAGCTGTCCCTGCTGGTGGTGGCGATCGTGGTGCCGCTGAACGTCATTTTCGGTATCCCGACGGCATTGGTATTGGCCCGCAACAAGTTCCGCGGTAAGGGCGCGCTGCAGGCGATCATCGATCTGCCGTTCGCGGTCTCGCCGGTGATCGTCGGTGTGGCGCTGATCGTGCTGTGGGGGTCGGCCGGGTTGTTGGGCTTCGTGGAGAACGACTGGGGGTTCAAGATCATCTTCGGCCTGCCGGGCATCGTGCTGGCCAGTATCTTCGTCACCCTGCCGTTCGTGATCCGGGAGGTCGAACCGGTGCTGCATGAGCTGGGCACCGATATGGAGGAAGCGGCGGCGACGCTGGGTTCGCGTTGGTGGCAGACGTTTTGGCGGATCACGCTGCCATCGATCCGTTGGGGCCTGACGTACGGGATCGTGCTGACCGTGGCACGTACCCTCGGCGAGTACGGTGCGGTGTTGATCGTGTCGTCGAACCTGCCGGGCAAATCCCAGACGCTGACACTGCTGGTGTCCGACCGCTACAACCGTGGCGCCGAATACGGTGCCTACGCCTTGTCCACACTGCTGATGGCGGTGTCGGTGCTGGTGTTGATCGTCCAGGTGGTGCTCGATATGCGCCGGGCCGGAAAGGGAAGCAGATGAGTAACGCGATCGCAGTTAGTGGAGCCAATAAGCGCTACGGCGACTTCGTCGCGCTGGACAACGTCGACTTCGCGGTGCCGGCCGGCTCTCTCACCGCGCTGCTCGGCCCCAGCGGCTCGGGCAAGTCGACCCTGCTGCGGGCGATCGCCGGCCTGGACCACCCGGACAGTGGAACCGTCACCATCAACGGTGTCGACGTGACCGGGATCCCGCCGCAGCGACGTGGCATCGGATTCGTGTTTCAGCACTATGCGGCGTTCAAGCACATGACGGTGCGCGACAACGTGGCGTTCGGGCTGAAGATCCGCAAGCGACCCAAGGCCGAAGTCAAGGAAAAAGTGGACAACCTACTGGAAGTGGTGGGGCTCAGCGGTTTTCAGACCCGTTACCCCAACCAGCTGTCCGGTGGGCAGCGTCAGCGGATGGCCTTGGCGCGAGCCCTGGCGGTGGACCCGCAGGTGCTGCTGCTCGACGAGCCGTTCGGGGCGCTGGACGCCAAAGTTCGCGAGGATCTGCGGGCCTGGCTGCGCCGGCTGCACGACGAGGTGCACGTCACCACGGTCCTGGTCACCCACGACCAGGCTGAGGCCCTGGACGTCGCAGACCGGATCGCCGTGCTCAACCAGGGCCGCATCGAACAGCTCGGCAGTCCGACCGAGGTCTACGACGCCCCGGCGAACGCATTCGTGATGTCGTTCCTGGGCGCGGTGTCCTCGCTCAACGGCGCCCTGGTCCGCCCGCACGACATCCGGGTCGGCCGCACCCCCGACATGGCGGTGAACGCGGCCGACAGTGCCCAATCGGTCGGGGTAGTGCGCGCCATTGTCGAGCGGGTGGTGGCACTGGGCTTCGAGGTGCGCGTGGAGCTGACCAACGCCGCCACCGGAGTGCCCTTCACCGCGCAGATCACCCGCGGAGACGCCGAAGCCCTGACACTGGCCGAAGGCGACACCGTCTATGTGCGGGCCACCCGGGTGCCGCCGCTGGGCGATGTGGAGGCAGACGCGCCGGTGCCGGCGTAACTGTCGGGTCTGTCGCTGCCGTAGCCGACGATCATCGAGAAGTGGGTTTCAGCGCTCACGGCTGGCTCACACGGCCGGCCGGCAGGGCGGCGTCCCGGACGGGCAGGCCGAAGCCGACCATCGCGTCGAGCACGGCTTGACTTCGCCGAAAGCTGATGGCCTCGTCGTTGTCGGTGCGGCGCGGCAGCTGCGAGGCCGCCACCACGACCGTCGTCCCGACGAGCTGCCACATGGACTGGACCGACATCGAGCCTTCGGACGCGGCGTGGAGCCAGACGAACAGCGGCGCCAATGTCCGATGGCATCGGTGGGCCACCCAGGTGGTCAGGGCTGACTCGTTCGGCAATTCCACCACGGTGTCCGTGCGCTCGCGCCCACCCTTCTCGCCGATCCAGGGATCATCGGGAAGCACCCGCACCGTGGGATCGACGACGGCCACCCAGTCGATGTCGCTGTCCCTGTCGAAGTGCACCCACAGGTTTTCCAGGCCCGCGTCCCACGCTCTTCCCTCCAGGAGCACCAACGGGAGCAGCCGGCCCAAGACTTCGTGTACCAGGCGTGCGGCCAGCAGGTTTCCCGCCGCGCGTCGGTCTGTTGCCGCGGCGGTCTCGTCGAAGAAGACGCGCAGGCGATCGATGGTGAAGACCGAGTCCAGCGGGAACCATCGGCGTTTGTTGACGTCAGCGAGAACAGCGACGCCGTAGGTGCGTGGGCATTGCGGGTGAAGCTGACGCAGCCGGGTACAGGATTCGTGCAGCGCGAATCGCCGCCGAATGACCATTTTCGCGATGAGGGGATCCTCGCCGGTGGACGCCACCCGAGCTCCTAACGTAGGTTAGGCTAACCATACTAAAGGCGGCGGAGGACGATGACGGCTGTGACGGCTCTCACTGCATGGGTTCAGGCAGCGGACCGCGTGGCCAGCACGCTTTCGGCCCGGTCCAAGACCGTCGCGGCCACCAGGCGGTGCGCGCCGAGCGGCTCGGCCATCGGGATCCCGGCTTGCCCGGCGTAAGCGGCGACCCGGTCGGTGATCGTGCCGTGCGCCAGGAACCAGGGGGCGATCATCAGCCGGGTGGCGCCGCGCTCCCGCAAGCGTTCGACGGCCTCGGGCAGACCCGGGTGGGGACCGGTGGTGGCGAAGGCGACTTCCACCCCGGCCCAACGGGTTCTGCGAGACAGTGCGGCCGCGATCCGAGCGGTCCGAGCATTGGCCGCGGCCTGCGAGGAACCCACCGCGACCACCACCACCCCCAATTCGGGGTCGAACGGCGATGCCCCGGCGCTGGTCAGTCGCTGACCGAGGACCTGGACCAGACGGCTGTCCTCGCCCAAGGTCGGAGCCATCTGCACGTCGACGCCGGACTGCGCGATCATCGCCGGGATATCGACCCGGGCATGGTAGGCGCTGGCCAGCAGGAACGGCACGACGACAGCCTTGCGGGGGTAGTGGCCGGTCGAACCGGCGAGCGTCTTCCCCAGCACGTCACGCAGATTCGGGGAGTTGTGCTCGCAGAACGCCACGTGCACGCAGTATTCCGGCGCCACCCGGCGCAGATGCCCGGCGACCGCGTGGGCGTTGGCGGCCGAGCGCGCATCCCGGCTGCCGTGCGCGGTCAGGACCAGCGTCGTCGCGGGAGCCGTCACGAGGCGTGCAACCCGCATTCGGTCTTGGCCAGGCCGGCCCAGCGTCCGCTGCGGGGGTCGGCACCCGCAGCCGGCTTGATCGTGCACGGCGCGCAGCCGATCGACGGGTAGCCCTCATCGATCAGCGGGTTGACCAGCACGTTGTTCGCCGCGATGTAGGCATCCATCTCGTCGTCGGTCCACGCGGCGATGGGATTGACCTTCACCAGGCCGAACTGCTCGTCGAAGCTGATCAGCGGCGCGTTGGCACGGGTCGGCGCCTCCACCCGGCGCAGCCCGGTCACCCACGCCGAGTAGCCACGCAAGGTGCGGGCCAGCGGCTCGACCTTGCGCAGCCGGCAGCACAGCGCCGGATTGGACCCGAACAGGTCCTTGCCGTGGGCGGCGTCCTGCTCGGCCACGGTCTGCTCCGGGGTGACGTTGACCAACGCGATGTCGTACATCGCCTCCACCGCGTCGCGGGTGCCGATGGTCTCGGCGAAGTGGTAGCCGGTGTCGAGGAACAGCACCGGAACTCCCGCGCGCACCTTGGCCGCCAGGTCAACCAGTACCGCGTCGGCCATATTGGAGGCCACCACGTAGTTGCAGGTGGCGCCACCCCGGGGGCCGTTCACCCCGCCGAAGTTGGCATCCGTCCACTCCAGCAGCTCGGTGGCGCCGGCGCCGTCGAGTTCGGCCGCGCCCTTGGCGGCCAGCTCACGCAACTCCGCTTCGCTGTGCGGCCTCATCGCAGGTCATCTTCTTCGGCGCGCACCGCCCACTGCGCAAAACGCTCACCGGCGCTGCGCTGTTTGATGAAGTTGCGCATCACCCGGTCGATGTAGTCGCCGAGTTCGTCGCTGTAGACCTTGTGCTGGCGCAGCTTGCGGCCGAACCCGCTGTCGGCGCCCAGGCTGCCGCCGAGGTGCACCTGGAAGCCGGGGACCGAATTGCCGTTGCCGTCGTCGATCATCTGGCCCTTGAACCCGATGTCGGCCACCTGAATACGGGCACACGAGTTCGGGCACCCGTTGATGTTGACCGTGACCGGCACGTCCAGCAGCGCGTTGAGGTCCTCGAGGCGCTGTTCCAGCTCCGGGACCAGGCTCTGGGCTCGCACCCGGGTCTCGACGAACGACAGCTTGCAGAACTCCAGCCCGGTGCACGCCATCAGGTTGCGCCGCCACGGCGACGGGTTGGCCGGCAGGCCCAGTGCATCCAGCTCGGCGAGCAGGCCGTCGAGCTTCTCGTCGGGAACGTCGAGAATGACCAGCTTCTGGTAGGGGGTGAACCGCGCCCGGTCCGAGCCGACCTGCTCCATCAGCTCAGCCACCTTCAGCAGCGTTGCCCCACTGACCCGGCCGGAGATCGGGGCCACCCCGACCGCGTTGCGGCCGTTGCGGGTCTTCTGCACCCCGACGTGGTCGACGGTCGCGGTGGGCTGCTCCGGCGCCGGCCCGTCGATCAGCGGGCGCTTGAGGTACTCGGTCTCGAGAACTTCCCTGAATTTCTCGACACCCCAGTCCTTGAGCAAGAACTTCAGCCGGGCCTTGGAACGCAGCCGGCGGTAGCCGTAGTCGCGGAACAGGCCGGTGACGGCCTCCCAGACGTCCGGCACCTCGTCCAGTGGCACCCACGCGCCGAGCCGCTGGGCCAGCATCGGGTTGGTCGACAGGCCGCCGCCGACCCACAGGTCCAGGCCGGGGCCGTGCTCGGGGTGGTTGACGCCGATGAAGGAGACGTCGTTGATCTCGTGGGCGACGTCGGGCAGGCCCGAGACCGCGGTCTTGAACTTGCGCGGCAGGTTGGCGAACTCCGGATTGCCGATGTAGCGGCGGACGATCTCGTCGAGCGCCGACGAAGGATCGAGGACCTCATCGAGGGACTCCCCGGCCAGCGGCGAGCCGAGCATGCCGCGCGGGCAGTCGCCGCAGGCCTCGGTGGTCTGCAGCCCGACCGCGTCCAGGCGGTCCCAGATCTCCGGGACGTCCTCGATCTCGATCCAGTGGTATTGCAGGTTGTTGCGGTCGGAGATGTCGGCGGTGCCTCGCGCGAAGTCGACCGAGATCTGACCGAGGGTCCGCATTGCGGCGGCCGACAGCGGTTTGCCGTCGCAGCGCACCCGCATCATGAAGTACTTGGCCTCCAGCAGGTCGGCGTTCTCGTCGCCGGTGAAAGTGCCGTCGTAGCCCTGCTCGCGTTGGGTGTAGAGGCCCATCCAGCGGAAACGCCCGCGCAGGTCATCCTTGGTGATGCTGTCGAAGCCCTGCTTGGAGTAGACGTCGAGGATCCGGGCCTGCACGTTGAGGGCCGGGTCTTCCTGCTTGAACTGCTCGTTGTGGTTGGCCGGTTCGGTCTCGCCGAGCGCCCACTGGGCCTCGCTGCGCTTGGGCCTGCTCGGCGGAGCAGTGGGAGTGGCGGTCATCGGGTTCTCCTTCGAAAAAGGAGCTGGCGGGATTGATCGCGGTTCGCCGGCGACTGTCTCCGGCGGCGCAGACCGGCGGCCAGCTGGAAAGTACAGGTGGGCGGTTCTACGACATCAAGGCAGACAGCGACAGCTGCAAACACGCTTGAAATCGATATGCCGCCGAGCCACCAGGGCTACCCCGGATGCGGTGCAGTAGGCGGCGGTCACAGAGCCGATTATGCCATGGATACCAAATATCTTCCTTACCGGCACAAAGTTGTGATCGGCGTGAGCAAAACTCATGTGTGGTTCGACGCCGGAGGCGGGCGAATGGGGAGGGATGGGCCCGGGCGGATCCGGGGCGGTGCGACCGCTACCGGGCTCGGCGTAAACAACAGCCGATCGGAAGGCGGGTGGGGCACGTGAGCGTCATTGACTTCGGATGGGAGCCGGTGTGGGAACCACAGCCGGTACCCGAACCGCCCCCGCGTACCAATGCGCGAGCCCTGCTGCGGCGCTGGCTGGCGACCGCGACGCTGGTGGCAGGCCTGGGCGGCGGCGGGTGGCTGGCCGTCCAGCATTACCAGACCCACCTCGCCGGGGAGCAGGCCCTGGCGGGCGCCCGGGCATATGGGGTGCGGCTGGCCGGACTCGACGCCGCCGATCACCGCATCGGCCGGTCAGGCCTCGGTGATCTCCGTTTCGAGGACGAACTCGG
>CAXYUC010000092.1:0-17616 GCA_964292075.1 uncultured Mycolicibacter sp. | reverse complement strand
TATGAAAGTATGGGATCAAATTACGTCACTGTAATTATGGAATCGACCACTTAGTCGCGCGTAACCGGATCTACCGGTGGATCACTCGAATGGAGTCCATCCGGGCGTGTGAGGTTCCCCAAAAGCGGCTTTCACAGCACTGGTATTGACCGATCCCAGGGATTTAGATGCTGTATTGCCGCAACCGCTGCAACCGCCGCATTCCGGCGGCCGCCACCTTCTCCGAGCACGGGCGAAGAACTTCCTCAAGCCGTGCGCGAACTTCCTCGGTGTCGAGGTGCGTACCGATCGCGACGAGATGGCTGGCCCCGGCGCCCGCGGGCGCGGTCTTCACGTGCACCGACGTGCCGACGACATTAAAAAGATAGTGGCGCTTGCCGATGGCGACGGTGCCCTTAATCCGGTAGACGCCCTGGGGTGGCTGCTCGAGTAGGTCGATGAGCGGTCCTGGGTCAACGGCTCCGTCGCCGACGACGGTGACCGATGTGGCATGCACGTGGTCGTTGTGAGCGTCGGCGGCCTCGTCGAGGAGCAGCTCCCGAAACGACAGCTGTCCGGACTCGCCGCCGTCGTCGACGTCGTAGAGCAACCGGGGGTCCACGCGTCCGGCCACCGCGCCCACCACGTGGGCGTCGGGATTCAGCTCGCGCACCCGGGCCTCAACCCGGCGAAGGGCGTCGTCACGGGCGGCCTCGGCAATCCGATCCAACTTGTTGACCACCACCAGGGAGGCGGCGCCGTAACGCGTAGGTGGAGCGGATTCGGTGTCGACGGTGTTGAAGTGTTCCACCGCGTCGATGACGTCGACGACCCCGCCGTGGCGTATTCGCTCCACCCCGCTGAACCGGATAACTCGCGATACCGCCGCGGGCTCAGCCACCCCGCTCGCCTCGATGATGATCGCGTCGAGCGCGAGCTTCGGGTCGGCCAGTTTCTCCAGCGCCTCGTCCAGCCCGCCCTCATCGGGCAGGTGGCAGATGCAGCCACCGGCGATGGACACCGGTTCATCGACCTGGCCCGTGACCAGTCCTGCGTCGACATTGAGTTCGCCGAAGTCGTTGATAACAACCCCGATTCGCGCCCCCGGCGCTCGCAGGACATGGTTGAGCAGCGTGGTCTTGCCCGCCCCGAGGTACCCGGTGAGGGCGATGACGGGGACGGTGGGCGCGCTGCGATCAGCCATCCGGCCATTATTGCCGTCGCATAGAAGCGGTGAATCGCCGCTGAAGCCGCTGAATATGCGCACGCCATGGCTGCCATCGACCATTTTGCCAATCAAATAGTAGTTGGGTGCCATGGCCACGGTGGACCGACTGGGGCAGCTAGCCGACCTCGGCATCGTCGGCGGGTCGGTCTATGACGCGCTTGTCGGCCAGGCCGCCTCGACGCATCGGCGCATCCTGCTCACCCGTGACAGTCGGGCAGAGCGCACGTACCGTGCGCTCGACGTGCAATGCCAGTTCGTGGACTGACCAGCTCGCGCGCGTCGAGCACGGCTGGCAACCGTCCGACTTGCTGAGGCGGAGGCCCGGTACGTCCTGGACACAAACGTGGTGTCTGCTCTGCGCGTGCGTGGTCGCAACCCGGGTCGGCCGCAGAGTCCGCCGATATGAACCTCGTGACGCGAAACATCAGACATGTAGTTGACCACGCTTGACTAGGGATCAGCGGCGGCAAGGGTCGAGTGTGGCGTACCCGAGTTCATCGGCCACCGACAGCATCGTTGCATCGTGGGAGACAACCGTCGCGTCCAGGCCACTGCGGATGACGGACGCCAGGTGGATCGCGTCGAGGGTCTTGATGTGGGAGATGATCGCCTCGGCCTCAGCCAGCAGAGCGTCGCTGACCGGCAGCATGCCGACATAGTCGAGCAGCGCGGCCCGACGCTGCACCGGAAGCCGCTCACGCCGCAGCACACGAGTGAGTTCCGTTCGCAGTAGTCGGGACGAGATGACTGATACCGCAGGGTTACCCGTCGCTGTGTCGAACCAGGCGGCCGCCGGCGCCGAATGTCCGAGCAGAATCCGCACGGCAACTGACGAGTCGAGGTAGAAGTAGGTCACCAATCGCCCCGGGCATCGTCGATCAGATCGTCGATCGATGCCGCGGAGCTCAGTTGGACACGATCGAGCAAACGCGTCTGCGCGGCGCCGGACTTCTTCGGCGGTGCGATGTCGGAGGCCCCGCCGGCCGGGACGATGCAACCGATGACGTGGCTGTGCCGCGTGATCGTGTAGGTCGCCCCCGCCTCAACTTCGGCGAGGACCGCGGTCGGGTTCTGCCGCAATTGACCCACAGTCACCGTCTTCATGAGTTGATGCTACCTGTTTATCTACGAATGTCTACGGATGTGTCGCACCTTGGTCCGTCGCGCACATGCACGCAATGCCTCAAGACCGTGGTTCATCGACCGGGCGCTTGTCCGGACCGTTCGAGGAACGCGTGGATGAGCGCGAAGAACTGGTCTTCGAGTTCGTGCTCGACGAAGTGACCGCAATCGGGTACCACCAACTCCGCGTTGGGGATACCGGTCGCGAGTTCTTGAGAGAGCGCCAGCGGAGTGCAGAAGTCCTGTGCACCGCAGATCACCAGCGTCGGCGCCGCGATGTTCCCGAGCCGTGCCAGCGTGTCATGGGCCGCGATCATGTCGATTCGCTGTAACGCGATGTCGGTGTCGCGCGCCTGCATCGGCTGAGCGGCCGCCCGTTTGATCCACGCCGACACCTTCTCCGGGTTGTCGCGGGCGAACGTCGGGGAGAACAAGAACAGCGAATAGGCCGAGAGCAGCGCTTCTCGGTCCCACTCGGCGGCCATTTTGCGCCGCGCGGCAAACTCGCGCCGCAGGTAGGCGTCGAAGCGGGCGAAAGAGGCCACGAGTGTCAGCGTGGCGACCGTGTGGGCGTGGTTGAGCGCCATGTATTGGGCGATGGCGCCGCCGGTGGAGGCTCCGACGATGTGTGTCGGGCCCACGCCGAGATGCTCGATGAGGCCGGCCATGTCCGTGGCGAGTTGGTCGGTCGAGTGGCCCACCTCGGTGCGGCTGGTTCGTCCTGTTCCGCGTTGATCGGGGACGATGACGTGGTAGGAGGCGGCGAATCGGCTTATCTGGCTACTCCAGCTGGTGCCGACACCGGCCAGGCCGGACAGCAGCAGAAGGGGCGGATCGCCCGGGTCCCCATACGTCTCGTAGTGCAGCGAAATACCCTGTGTCTCAACGGTAGTCATCACAGCACCGCCTCGGCGAGACGGTCGACCTGGTCGATATCGGCGACGCACGGGTGGAACACGAGTCCGTCGAAGCCCAGGTCCCGGTAGGCCCGCACGGTCTGCGCGGCATCGTCGGGCGTGGTGAGCATGTCGGCGACGTTGAGGGCGGCGTAGTCGGGGGTGAAGCCGTAGTAGCTCTGCAGGTGAGCACGACCGGCGGCGACGGTGTCCGCATCGCCGAAGGTGAAGTTGACGCTGGCCTGCAACCACGGGTCTCCGGCGCGGCCCGCCGCCACCCAGGCCGCGCGCATCCGGTCGGCGAGCACCGACTGGTTGGCGTAGTCACGCAACGCTCCGGCGGTCCAGCCGTCACCGACCGTCGCGGCCCGGCGGATCGTCGCGTCCGCTCGTCCGCCGAACAGGAGCGGAACCCGCACCGGGGCAGGACTGAGCGCCTGGTCGCCGGGGACGATCTTGCCGGCACACGTGTCGCGCAGCAGGGCGACGGTCTCGTCGAGGATGCGCCCGCGCCGCCGGTAGTCCACACCGACAGCGGTGTAGTCGTCGGGTCGGCTCCCGATACCCAGGCCGAGGGTGAGCCGGTTGCCGGATGCGTCGGCGAGGGTCGCGACCTGCTTGGCCAGTGGCGCCGCGGGATACAGCGGGGCCAGCAGCACGTTGGTCATCAAGCCGATCTGGGTGGTCGCGCCCGCGGCCACCGACAGCGCGACGATGCAGTCGAGGCTCTCGTAGACCAGCCGGTCGATCACTGCCAGGTCGGCGAAGCCGCGCTGCTCGGCTCGGCGGGCCCACTCGGCGGTCAACGGACCGGGCGTGTGCGCAATGTGGCTGGGTAGTCCGATGCCGATGTGCATGGTGATGTCTCCTAGGGGTTCACTGAATCGAAGACGGCCTCGTAGTGGCCGTCGCGGGCGGCGCATCGCACCCGTTTGGCGGCCTCGACCACGATCTCGGTGGCATCGGGATCGCTGCGCAGCAGCGACATGGCCTCGGCAACAAAGCAATCCAGCGCCATGGCGTCGGGTCCGGGGTCTTGGCCGGCGAGCATCTCGGTCTCGACCCGAGGCGGGATGATCTCGATCACCTGAACCCGGGTGCCGCGCAATTGGCGGCGCAGCGACTGGGTGTAGGCGTGCAGGGCCGCCTTGGTCGCCGAGTAGGACGGTGCAGTCGCTTTGGGAACGAACGCCAGGGCGGAGGTCACGTTGATGATCGCGGCCCGCGGTTGCCCGAGCAGGGTGGGCAGTAGTGCCGCGGTGAGCCGCATCGGCCCCAGCAGGTTGACCGCCACCGTCGTCTCGGCGATGTCAGCCAGGCCGGTGTCACCGGTCCGCAGGTCCTCCGCGTGCATGACGCCCGCATTGTTGACCAAGACGTTCAGGCCGGGGGTGCTGCCGATCAGTTCCGCGGCCAACCGGGTGATGCTGTCCGGCGCGGCCAGATCCAGCTGGCGGCATTCGATGCCCGGGTTGGCGGCGGCGACGGCCTGCAGTGCGCCGCGGCGGCGCCCGGCGATCACTACCCGGTTGCCCGCGCTGTGCAGGGCTTCGGCCAGGCCGCGGCCGATTCCGCTGCCGCCGCCGGTGACCAGAATGGTGTTGCCTGTCAGGTCCATGGGTTTCAGGCTCGCAGGGCCCAGGCTGGGATAGCGACTGGTCCGGCCAATATGACAAGAAATCCCCACTCGGTCGCGCGGCATCGCATACTTTTCCTCATGGTCGACCAACTGGATGCGCAGATTCTGCATGCCCTGCAGTTGGCGCCCCGGGTGTCGTTCCGGCGCATCGCCACTGTCGTCGGGGCCACGGAGCAAACCGTGGCCCGGCGCTACCACCGGCTGCGTCGTGACGGCGTCGTGCGCGTGGTCGGCCTGGAGAATCGGTGGGCGGAGGGCGAAGCGAGCTGGGTGTGCCGGATACGTGCCGCACCCGAGCGCATACCGCAACTGGCCGACGCCCTGGTGCGCCGACCGGACGTCTCCCACACCAACGTGCTGGCGGGTTGGACGGATCTGGTCTGCGTCATCCGCGCACCGCTGGGCGATACCCGTGAGGATCTCCTACTGCAGCTGCTGCCACGAACAACCTCGGTTACCGACATCACCATCGATCTGTTGCTGCATTCCTTCGGTCGCCCCGCAAGCGCGCCGTGGACCGGATACGGCCACCGGCTCTCCGATCAGCAGGCTGACGAGATCCTGGCGGAGCGGGCTGTCTCCGCGGACTGCACTCAACGATCCGGGCCCACCGCGCAGGACCGCCCGATCCTCGATGCGCTCGCCGAGGACGGGCGGGCGCCGCACTCGAAACTTGCGGCGCGTACCGGTTGGTCGGTGGCGCGAGTGGGACGGCGGATCGCGGCACTGGAGGCAAGCGGAGCGCTGCTGTACGACGTCGACGTGTTGCCCGAGCAGCTCGGCTACCAGCTCAGCGCCATGCTGTGGCTGACGTTGGCGCCCAAAGACTTACACCGGGTGGGCGAGCGCATCGCGGCGCACAGCCAGGTCGCCTTCACCGGCGCGATCAGTGGATCCAAAAACCTGACGGCGATTGTCATCTGCCGAGACGCCGACGATCTGTACCGCTACCTCAGCGAGGAACTCGGGCAGATCGAGGGGATCCTCAACTACGAGGTGAGCATCCGTACTCAGCGCCTCAAGCAGCACGGATCGCTGGTGATCCACGGCAGGCTGATCAATCCTCGCCCGACCCGTAGTGCGCGCTGACGGGGAGGCGACTAGCAGACCCAGTGGATTCGTCGATCAGCTACTGCTTTTTCCCGGTCCAGTCGAGTCAGGACGCGGAATACCGATATCACGGGGCGGCAATCCTCGCAGCAGTGTGTCAAGGAGCAGCTCGAATCGCGGTGTGTGCGGACCGAGTCCGTGCGAGTTCTCTTGGAAGGCGAGCCAACTGATGATCGATGTCAAGAAAATATAGTAGCTTTGCTCGGCGACGGGCTCGGTGGCGCCGGCGTCGAGAAATGCTGTGACGATGGCCGTTTCGAGTCGGTCAGCAGCGGCTGAGTTGTGCTTGTGTGGCCGTGCCAGGTGTGTGGCGTAGCCGGGCAGCGCGAGGAATTCGTCATGCATCAGCCAGGCGATGTGGGTCAGGCGGCGTCGCCAGCCTCGTGCATTGGTCGCCGGAGCGGTCAGTATCCGGTCGACAAGGGCTTCGCTCACGAGATGGAAGAGCTCGTCGCGATTCTTCACCCACCGATACAGTGCGCCGTGGCTGACGCCGAGCATTGCGGCAAGCTCGCGCATCGTCAGCGTGTCCAGGTTCTCGGCCGATGACGCTGCCGCAACGATGCGGTCCCTGCTGATTTGCGCCGGCCGCCCGGGAGGATGTCGTGGCGTGGCTGAGGAAGCCATGACCGGCAGTGTAGTGCGGGTTGGCATTTCCGTTGGCGATCCACGACACGGCGGCGATGCTGCCGACGCTGCCGAACTAATTAGTGGCCAATGGTCACTAATATCGGTATGCTCGATCCGTCGACGCGCGGAGGGAACGAGACGATGAGTGGACATGCGGTGCGGGGCACGGTTGCGGCGGGGTTCGAGCATGTCCGCCGGCAATTCGCGGCAGTCGTGGCGGCCGAGGCAACCGGGTTGGACGTGCAGATGGCGGCCTACCATCGAGGCGAACTCGTGGTCGATTTGTGGGCAGGGGCACAAACCGAGGAAGATTCCCTATTCGGAATCTATTCGGTGAGCAAGGGCGTGACCCACTTGATCGTCGCCTTGCTCGTGCAAGACGGTGTCTTGGATCTCGATGAACGCGTCAGCTATTACTGGCCGGAGTTCGGTGTTGGTGGAAAGCGCGACGTTCTGCTACGCGAACTGCTGTCCCACCAGGCCGGAATCGTCGGCACGGTAACGGGTTTCAGTATCGAAGAACTGGCCGACGATCAGGCCGTCGCCGAACGGCTAGGCGCTCAGCGCCCGTGGTGGCGGCCCGCCGCGGCCTCGGGCTATCACGCTCTGGTGATGGGCGCCGTCAGTGGCGAGGTGGTGTACCGCGCGACCGGCCACACCGTCCAGACGCTATTCACCACCCTGCTGCGTGATCGGCTCAACCTCGATCTGCATCTTGGTCTGCCCGCCGAGCAGGACTGCCGGTTTGTGCCGGCAGAGCCAATGCTGACCACCCCGGAGCGGCTGCGCAAGCTCGCTGCGGTGGATAGTGCGCCAAACAGCTTGAGCGGCATAGCGTTCAACCGCCAGCATCCAGGTAGCCGCGAGGTATGGGAATTACCTAATATCCCGGCTGTCCGGGCGCAGGGGCCGGCCTCCTTCGGCGGCGTAGGTACGGCGCGTGCCCTGGCAAAGTTATTCTCAGTCGCCGTCGGTACGACCGAGGGCGTGCCGGCGCTTCTGACACCTGAGACTGCCGACGAGTTCGCGCAAATTCAGATCGCCGGATGGGACCTGGTGTTGCGCCAGCACAAGGCGTGGGCGGTCGGCTTCCACCCGGTATCAGAGTTGTATCCGGTACTGGGGGCCGGAGCCTTCGGGCACAGCGGGGCAGGAGGGCAACAGGCGCTAGTTGACCCCCGGAACGAACTGTCCTACGCGTTTCTTCGCCGACGCTTCTGCTACCCCCCGAGCGCCGATGTCGACCACGCGCGGATCCTGGGCGCCCTCGTCCAGGCCGCCAGCGGCGAAGTCGAGCTGTCTGCATAGCGTGCCGTAGTTGGTGGGCGCCTTCTCGATCCCGCCCGCAGAACATCATTCGGTGCAGTTGAGGCGTACCACAGTTTCAGCCGAACCGCGTCGCGCAAGATCGTGTGGGCGGTGAAGTCACGGCGCTGGCGGGAACCAGTAGTCCAGCGTGTGCTCGACCCCGCCCCAGTCGATGCCCAGCCAGTCGCCGAAGAAGCCTTCGATGTTGCCGAAGGCGCTGTAGACGAACGCCACGGCGGAGTAGAAGAGTCCCTCCCACCAGCCGCTGTCGATCAGCCCGTGGGGCCAAGCGTTGAGCCAGGCGCCGAACTGGTCGAAGTCACCGGAAATGTCGATGTCGGTGATCATGCCGTCGGTGGTGGCGGTGTGGTTGGCGACCTCGTCGGGTGTGAGCCCCAGGTACATCATGTGTTCGTAGAAGATTCCCCACGGGTTGTTCGAGGTGGGGTCGGCGACCGGGTCGCCGGGGATCGTGTAGACGGTGGTCGGGAACGCGTCGGTCGGGGTGTGGACGCCGGACAGCAGTGCGGTGTCGAAGAAGTCGCCAGATGAGCCGCCGCCGAGATCCGGTATCTCGGTGCCGGAGCCCACCGGGTTGCCGATGAACACGAAGTGCAGCAGCGCCGGGTCGATGCCCTCGTGGGCCAGCTGGGCCATCGCGATCGAGCCGGCTGTCGCACCCTGCGACCAGCCGAACACCCACAGCGGGTGGGCGGCGTCGTAGGCGTCCGGGTTGGCGGCGAGTTGGGCGTGTACTTCCCGCACGATCTCGGCCGCCCCGACGAAGCTGCTGTGGCCCTGCTGAACGAGGGCGGGCGTGGACAGCAGCAGCAGCGGCGCGTCGCATCCGGCGGATCCGACGACGCATGCGGTCGGGTCGTCGCCGAGGTCGAAGCCCAGCGGCCGCAGGAAGAGATCGGCGGCGGTCTCGGCGAATGTCGCAGACGGGGTCGACAGGATCGTCGGCCCGACGAAGATTGCGGTGTCGGCCAGCAGGCTCACGTCGATATGCGCAGCGTGCACCACCGGAGCGGCGAGCACACCCCCTGCCACGGTGCTGGCAACCGCGATCGGCGCTAGGGCTTTGGTCAGCATCACGGGGCGACCCCTCTTCATTGGTCTGTCGCCTTTCTGAATCATTCGCGAATCACAACCTCAACCGGTGACCAAAGGCTTTAGGTCGTCGGGAACCAGTAGTCCAGGGTCTGCTCGACTCCGCCCCAGTCCAGGCCCATCCAGTCGCCGAAGAAGCCCTCGATGTTGCCGAAGGCGCTGTAGACGAACGCCACCGCCGAGTAGAACAGGCCATCCCACCAGCTGCTGTCGGCCAGCCCGTGGCCCCAGGCGTTGAGCCAGGCGCCGAACTGGTCGAAGTCAGTGGAGATATTGATCGTGGTGAGCATGTCGTCGGTAGTGGCGGTGTGGTTGGCCACCTGATCGGGGGTGAGCCCCAGATACATCATGTGCTCGTAGAAATCGCCGTACGGGGAGGTGGAGGTGTAGTCGGCGTTGGGGTCACCGGGGATGGTGTAGATCGTGGTGGGGAAGGCGTCGTTCGGGGTCTCCTTGCCGTACAGCATCCAGGTGTCGGAGAAGCTGTTGTGCGCCGAGCCGTCATCCGCCATATGCGGATACTTGCCGTCCGGAGCCGTCGGGTCGCCGATGAATACGAAGTGCAGCGCCTGCGGGTCCACGCCGTCATGGGCCAGCTGCGCCATCGCGATCGAGCCGGCCGTGGCGCCCTGCGAATAGCCGAAAATCCACAAGGGGTGCTCGGCGTCGTAGGCGCCCGGGTTGGCGGTGAGTTCGGCCTCTACCGTCCGAACGATCTCGGCTGCACCGACGAAACTGCTGTGACCGACTTGGGCTAGGCCCGGGGTGGTCAGTAGCTGCAGCGGCGCGTCACACGTGGCCGAACCGATCAGGCACGAAGTGAAGTCGCCACCATCGAAACCCAACGGCCGCAGGAAGAGGTCGGCTGCGGTCTGGGCGAAGGTCGCCGACGGGGTCGACAAGATCGTCGGACCGACGAAGATCGCCGTGTCGGCGAGCAGGTCGACGTCGGCATGTAGGCCCACGTCGAGATGCGCGGCGTGCGCCACCGGGGCGGCGAACACACCGCCTGCCACGATGCCTGCGATCGCGAACGGTGCGTAGAGCTCGGTCAGAATCACCGGCATGCCGCCTCTCCGAATCATTCGTGCAAGACATATCCCGACAGCGATAACTAAAAATCACACGAGTAAATCCAAAGTTGAACCTGAGGGCAGATCATGGCAGGGATGTTCGGCGCAAGTCAATGAATGTTCCGCTGTGGTGCAGGCATGAGGTCACCGTCGTCGAACGGTGCGTATCAATCGCGCTAGTATGGCTAGCGCGACCCGCGTGATGGGGGATACGATGGTTCCCGTGGAGACGATCACCAGCACGGACGCCAAGAACCAGCTCAACCGGCTCTTGAACGACGTCAAGGCCGGAGCGTCGTTCACCATCACCAGCCACGGCACTCCCGTCGCGCGGCTCGTACCGATCACAGCGGTTCCGCGCAGGTTCGGCCAGTTACCGAACCTCGTCGTACCGGACGACTTCGACGACGCACTGCCGGCAACAGAACTCGCGGCCTGGGAAGACGCGGAGGCGTGAATATCCTGCTCGATACCCACACGCTGTTGTGGCTGGTCAGTAAGCCCTCGGCCGTGGATTCCGAAACGCTCGCGATCCTGGCCGACCCGGGAACCTCCGTGTGGGTCACGGCCGCCTCGGCATGGGAAATCGCGACCAAGACCCGGCTAGGTCGGCTCGACGGTGCGGCCCTGTTGTCGACCTGGACCGACATCATTGCCGACATGAGCGGCACCGAACTGGCGATCGACTGCGCTGACGCGATCCTTGCCGGCCGACTTCCCTGGGAACACCGGGACCCGTTCGACCGCGTCATTGTGGCCCAGGCACTGCGCCGCAATCTCACCATCGCCACCCGCGATGCCAAGATCATCGGCGCGGCCATCGCGCCAACCCTCATCGCATGAACCCTGAGTGAGCGCCGGCTCTTTAATCTTTTCTTGATTAGTTCACACATCCGCCTTAGGGTTCGGGAAATGCACGCCACCAAAGTTTTCGCACCGCTCGCCGCCGCGAGCGTGATCGCGGCCGGTGTCGTCGGAACTCCCGTCGTCCAAACGACGCACGCATTACAAGTAGCCCTGCTGTCGGACACCGCGATCTTCGTCGGCGGCACCATGTTGCCCACACCGTCGGCGACATTCGCCCACACCGCGGCCGACCTGTTTCTGCAGCCGCTGGGCTTCGACGCGGGCGACGACCCGACGGTGTGCGTGATCGGTTCCGGCGATTGTGATGCCGCGCTGCAGGTGCTGACCACGCCGGAACTGTTCCTGCAGGGCTACAGCAGTTTCGCCGGCGCGGCCGAGATCGTTCGGGCTGTGCAGGCCGAACTCGCCGCCAACCCGGGCGCCTACGACGCCGAGCACCCCTTGTGGATTTTCGGCTATTCGCAGGGCGCCACGGCCGGTTCGATCGCGATGGCGCAGCTGGCCCACGACGGCGTGGACCCGCAGGCGCTGCACTTTGTGTTCATCGGCGACCCGTCCGATGCCAACGGCGTGTGGCCGAATAGCCACGGCGAGGTGTCGCTCTCCAACGATTCCTCGCTGCTGTACGGCAATCAGACCCCGAACGACGCGTTCACCACCACCATCTACACGTTCCCGGGTGACCCCGTCGCCGACCACACGGCGCCCTCCATGCTCGGCTTGTTCTGGGAGCACGTCATGTACATGGGGCTCACCCCGGAGCAGGTCGCCGACCACGTCGCCACCACCGACGGCATGATCACCAACATCGACATCTCCGGTGACATCGACCAGTTCAGCACCTGGGTCAACGCGTTAGGCAACGGCTTGACCGACAGCGGCGTGTTTGAGGCACTGTTCAATTCCCTCGTGGAGTTGGTCTACAACGCCTTTGGGAAGACCGAGGACTTCTTCACCGACTGGATGGGCATCGACTGGGGCGGCGTCGAAAACACCCTCGACTACTGGTTCCCACTGGCCTGAGCCGTCACCGGGCGCGCGGCGGCGTCGGCCGGGACCTGCCCGTCGAGGTCGTCATTCACGCCCAGGTAGTGGTAGGGGCCAGTCCATGAGAAACTCTCATGGTTTTCTCCGGTGGATGCGTTCGGCCCCTGGGCGCTACGCGCTCACGGCACCGGTGATCGAGAGGAACCACTGTGAACGAGCGACCTGGCGCAGTACTGGAGCAGCAGACCGGGGCGGGCGCCGGCCCGGGCCTGGGGTGGCGGCCCACCACCGCGCCGGCCGCGTTCACCCCGGACGACATCGCCGACATCATCGGCTACGTACGCCACCCCGTTCATGTGGTGCGTGAAACGGCCACCGGGATGCTGGGCCTGGCCCTGGGCGGTGCGGTGGTCGGCGCTGACGAATCGGAATTGTCCCTGGTAGGAACCCTGCCCGCGATCTACCCCGAGTGGCTGGGGGACCGCGAATTCTGCGAGGCGCACGGCGTCCGGTTCCCCTATGTCACCGGAGCGATGGCCAACGGTATTGCGACGCCGGCGTTGGTCATCGCGATGGCTGAGGCCGGGATGATGGGCTTCTTCGGTGCGGGCGGGCTGTCCTATGAGGCGGTGGAGCGGGGGCTGGACGAGATCCAGGCCGCGTTGGCCGGCCGGCCCGGGCTCGCCTGGGGAGCCAACCTGATCCACTCGCCCAATGAGGTTTCCCTCGAGTCGCGCGTCGCCGAGCTGTTCATCGCGCGCGGCGTTCCCGTCGTCGAGGCCTCGGCGTTCATGAAGCTGACGCCCGCGGTCGTGCACTACGCACTGGCGGGACTGGACACCGATCCGGCCGGCAACATCGTGCGCCGCAACCACGTGATGGCCAAGGTGTCGCGGCCCGAGGTGGCGCGCATGTTCATGGCACCGGCGCCGGCGGCATTGGTGTCCGGCCTGGTGGCGGCCGGAAAGCTGACCGAGCGCGAAGCCGACCTTGCTCGGTTTGTGCCGGTGGCCGAGGACATCACTGTCGAATCCGACAGCGGCGGGCACACCGATAACCGTCCGCTGCCTGCGCTTTTCTCCGAAATCGTCATGCTGCGCGACTCACTGGCCCAGCAGCACGCATTGAACTGCCGAGTGCGGGTGGGTGCGGCGGGCGGCCTCGGCACACCCCAGGCGGTCGCCGGCGCCTTCGCCATGGGCGCGGCCTACGTGCTGACCGGGACCGTCAACCAGGCTTGCGTGGAGTCGGGCCTTTCTGCGCCCGGGCGCGCCATGCTCGCCAAAGCCGGCATCGCGGACGTCATGATGGCACCCGCTTCCGACATGTTCGAAATGGGCGTCAACCTGCAGGTACTCAAACGGGGAACGATGTTCGCCCCGCGCGGCAAGAAGCTCTACGACTGGTACGCGAGCAACCCCGACCTGGCCAGCGTGGTCGCCAAGCACGGCCCCGAGCTGGAGAAGGTCCTGGGCACCACGGTCGCCGAGGTATGGGCGGACACCCAGCGGTACTGGCAACAGCGTGACCCGGCGGTGCTCGAGCTCGCCTCCAGGGATCCGAAGTACCAGATGGCACTGGTGTTCCGCTGGTATCTGGGGCAGTCGAGCCGGTGGGCCATCAGCGGCATCCCCGAGCGAGTGCTGGACTACCAGATCTGGTGCGGTCCGGCCATGGGCGCGTTCAACAGCTGGGTGGCGGGCAGCCACCTGGAGCCGGGCGAAAACCGCCAGGCGGTCCAAGTCGCCCTTAACTTGCTTGAAGGTGCCGCCCACGTGACCCGCGCCGGTGCGGCCCGCTCCTGCGGGGTGCCGGTTCCGGCTAAAGCGTTCGCTTACCGCCCGCGGCCGCTGGCTATCTGACGCGGCCGTCAATATGCACTGAATAGGCGCGCCTTCGGGCTGTTCAGCGGCTCAGCAGCGTGACATTTTGGCGGACGACTGTAATGCCGATGTGGGCTTGGGCCCGACATCTTCGATATGTGATGGCGGCAACACTCTGATATGGTCCCGGCAGCGTCTGGCCATCGGGATGATCAGCGGACCCCCAGCCGCGATTAAACGTCTCTGATGGCAAAACTTAGGCATTCAATGCTTTGCGTCTAGGCCGTCTTAAGGAGACCTGTGGTAGCCAAACATCCACCTGTCGCAGTGGTCGGCGTCAGCGCGCTGTTTCCCGGGTCTGAAGAAGCCGAGCGATTCTGGCGCAACATCGTCGAAGGTGCGGACCTGTTCTCCGACGTACCGGAGTCGCACTGGCGGATCGACGACTATTACGATGCAGATCCTCGCACGCCTGACAAGGTATACGCCCGTCGCGGCGGATTCTTGCCCACCGTCGACTTCTCGCCGATGGATTTCGGTATTCCGCCGAACGTGCTGCCCGCGACCGACACCGCCCAGTTGTTGGCGCTGCGGGTCGCGCAGCAAGTGCTGGAGGACTACGCCGGCGGCGACATCTCCGGTATCGACCGCGAACGGGTCAGCGTGGTGCTGGGCTCGTCCGGCGGCACCGAGATGTCCGGCTACATGAGCGGTCGCCTGCACCGGCCGATCTGGGAACGCGGCCTGCGCGCGGCCGGACTCTCCGGCAACGAGCTGACCGCATTCAGCGAGAGTGTGGCATCGGGCTACACCCCGTGGCAGGAGAACACCTTCCCGGGCCTGCTCGGCAACGTCATCGCCGGACGCATCGCCAACCGCTTTGACCTCGGCGGAACGAACTGCGTCGTGGACGCGGCCTGTGCCAGTTCGCTGGCCGCGATCGAGATCGCGCTGCACGAGCTGTACCTGCGTGAGGCCGACATGGTGATCGCCGGCGGCGTCGACGCCTTCAACGACATCTTCATGTTCATGTGCTTCGCCAAGGTCACCGCGCTGTCGCGCACCGGTGACTGCCGTCCGTTCTCCGACCAGTCGGACGGAACCATGCTGGGCGAAGGTCTGTCGATGCTGGCGCTCAAGCGCCTCGACGACGCCGAGCGCGACGGCGACCGGATCTACGCCGTGATCCGCGGCATCGGCACGTCCTCGGATGGTCGGGCCAAAAGCATCTACGCCCCGAGCCCCGATGGTCAGGCCAAAGCCCTGCGCCGCGCGTACGAGGCCGCCGGCTACGGACCGGAGACGGTCGGCCTCGTCGAAGCCCACGGCACCGGCACCAAGGCCGGCGACGTCGCGGAGTTCACCGCCCTGCGCCGGGTGTTCGACGAGTCGGGCCGGGCGGACCGTCAATGGTGTGCCGTCGGGTCGGTCAAGTCCCAGGTCGGGCACACCAAGGGAGCTGCCGGAGCCTGCGGTCTGTTCAAGACCGTGATGGCGCTGCACCACAAAGTCCTGCCGCCGACTATCAAGATCGACCGGCCCAACTCCGGGCTCGAGATCGAATCGTCGCCGTTCTACCTGTCCACGCAGACCAAGCCCTGGATCGCCGACCAGAATGTGCCGCGACGCGCGTCGGTCAGCGCGTTCGGCTTCGGCGGTACCAACTTCCACATCACGCTCGAGGAGTACGCCGGCGCCGGCAAGCACGCACCGCGCTACCGCTCCTGGGACTCCGAGCTGGTGGTCCTCGGCGCGGACTCCGCGGCAGCGCTGTCTGCTCAGGCCGCGGAACTGGCCGCATCGCTGGTCGACTCGTCGGACATGCTCGGCTACCTGGCACACAGCACGCAATCGGCGTATGACGCCACCCGCCCGCACCGCCTCGCCGTCGTCGCCAACAGCGTCGAGAGCCTGCGCACGATGCTCGGGGAAGCTGCCGCGAAGCTCCAAACCCCCAGCGGGGAAACATCGTTCAGCTCGCCCAAGGGCTACTACTACTCTTGCCGACCGGCCGGCCCGGTCGCGCTGCTGTTTCCCGGGCAGGGCAGCCAGTACGTCGGCATGGGTGCCGACATCCCGCAACTCTACGAACCAGCTTTGGCGCCTTGGGAACTCGCGCGCGCCGGCCTGCTCAACGCAGACCGCGACCTGCACGACGTCGTCTGGCCCAAGACGGCGTTCACCGAGGAAGACCGCACGGCCCAGACCGCCGAGCTGACCAAGACCGAGTGGGCGCAGCCGGGCATCGGCGCGCACAGCCTCAGCCTGCTGTCCGTCGTCCGCTCGCTGGGCATCGCACCGGTTGCCGTCGGCGGTCACAGCTTCGGCGAGGTCAGCGCGCTGTGTGCCGCGGGGGTGATCAGTGACGACGTCGCGCTGCTCATCGCCCGCGCGCGCGGTGCGCTGATGGCCCAGGCCGCCGCCAGCAGCGACGGAGCGATGTGTGCGGTGACCGCCCCCGCCGAGCAGGTCAGCAGACTTCTCGGCGAATGGGGTCTGTCGGTGGTCATCGCGAACCACAATGCCCCCAACCAGGTCGTGCTCTCGGGCGAGAGTGCGGCGATCGCCGATGCCGCGCAGCGATTCAGCGCAGCGGGGATGAACGCGCGGCTCCTCGACGTCGCCACCGCCTTCCACTCCGAGATCGTCAGCTCTGCGGCGACCCCGTTCGCCTCGTACCTGGCCGGCATTCCGTTCGGTGTGCCGCAGGTGCCCGTCTACGCCAACGCGACCGCGCAGCCGTACGTCGGCAGCGCCGACCAGATGCAGGCGACACTGGCCAACCAGATCGCGCAGCCCGTGCGGTTCGTCGAGCAGGTTCAGGCGATGTGGTCGGCCGGCGCCCGTACCTTCGTCGAAGTCGGCCCTGGCAGCGTGCTCACCAACCTCGTCGGCAAATGCCTGACCGGCCAGGACCACGTCGCAGTCGCCCTGGATGCCAAGGGCAGGAATGGGATTCGATCGCTGTGGATGGGGCTGGCCCAGCTCGTGGCCGCCGGCGTTCCGATGAACTTCGAAGCCCTGTGGGCCGACTACCGCCACGGCGACGATCCGCGAACCCGTCCGGCGCCCAAGCTGACGATGAAGCTCAACGGCACCAACTTCGGCCGACCAGACATCAACGACGAGCCGGTGCAGCGGCCCTCGGAAAAATTTGCGAAATCCGAAAAATTTGAGAAATCCACCACCCGCAGTGACCACAACGGCCACGCGACCGTATCGGAGCCCACCATGACAGCAGCTCATCCAACCGTTCCCACGGCGAACGGGTTGCCGGCACACGTCCCGACGCACGTCCCGGTCCCGGTTCAGGCTGCCGCAGTTCCGATGGTGACGTCGCCGCTGCTGTCCGGTCCCGGAGCCGAGATGGTGACCCATATGGTCGGTGCGCTGGGCAGCATGCAGCAGACCATCGCCCACCTGCAGGGCCTGCTGCAGACCCTGGTCTCCAGCACCGGGATGACCCCGATGCCGGTCACCCAGCTGTCCTTCCCCGCCGCAACCACGGTGGTGCCCGCGGCCACTCCGGCTCCGCCGGTGGCCGCCCCGCCGCCGGCCATGCCCGCGCCGCCTGCGGCTCCGGCCGCCCCGATCAGCGTTCCCCCTGCGCCTGTACCGGTACCCGCAGCACCTGCGCCGGTGGCCGCTGCTGCGCCGGTCGCGACGATGCCGGCACCGCCTGCGCCGGCTCCGGTCGCGGTGGCCGTTGCGCCGGCTCCGGTTGCTCCGGTGGTTGTGGCGCCGGCGGCGGGTGTGGATTTGGTCGGGGACATGTTGGCGGTGGGTGCCGACAAGACCGGTTATCCGGTGGAGATGCTGGATCTGTCCATGGCGGTTGAGG
>CAXYUC010000091.1:0-18002 GCA_964292075.1 uncultured Mycolicibacter sp. | reverse complement strand
GGCCTTCTTGGCGGGTGCCTTTTTCGCGGGCGTCTTCGGGGGCGCCGGAGCGGGCGACTCGGCCGGCAGGTCAGCTCCGGCCGGCTCGGGCCCAGCGGCGGATTCGTGGTCGGGTTGGCCCTGCGGTTCGGTCATACGGCAGCTCCTCTGGCGGGATTCTCGTCTCAGATCAACTCGGCGACACCGGCAACGTTCCCATCATGCCAGCATCTGCCAGCGGTGACCGCTGGCCGAAAGTCAGGACCGAGGGCGGTTGAACCACAGACCGGCTCCGACGAGCACCACGGCGCCGGCCACGAAAGGCCAAATCGGCAGGTCACCTTGGGGGTCGGCGTAGCGGCGCGGGATGGCGGGCGCCGCGTCGTTGCGGTCGGTGACCGCGGGACCGGGCTCCCCGGTGCCGGCCACCGTCAGCTGGAACGGCCACGAACCGGAGACCACGTGCCCGTCGGCGGAGGTGACCCGATAGTGGACGGTGTAGGTGCCGGTGGGCCCCAACGGACGCACCGCCACGCTGGCGACCGCGCCGTCTACCCGGGTGTCCCCGGTGGACCACAGGTGCCCGTCGGGTCCCACCACCGTCATGGCCGCGAAGTCGGATTGCAGTTGCTCGTTGAAAGTGGCGCGAACCCGCTCTGGCCCGCGCGAGAGTTCCGCGCCACGCGCCGGGTCGGTCGACACCAGCACGGCGTGCGCGGGGGCCACCCCCGTGGCCGCGCACAGCTTCCCCAGCAGAAGCGCGCCCCCCAGTACGACGCGTGGCGCCCCCCTCACGCCCCCCGCCTGCCCAGGGCGATCGTGGCCGCCAGCGCAGCGACCAGCAGTGCGGCGCCGCCCAGCAGCCGAGCCGCGTTGTCGCCGTGATGCTCGCCGGCCTCCGACCCCGCCGCTGGCGCCGGGCCGGCGGAGACAGCCGGCTCCGGGTGCTGCGCGTGGTGTTCGGCGGCCGATGCCGGGCCGGTCCCCAGCTGCAGAGTGGGCACCGGGTGCTGCGCCTCACCGCCGCCGGGCGGCGGAGTCTCGTCCCCCCCCACCGCGGCGCCCCCGGCGTACCGCTCCGCGGACGGGCAGTTCACCGTGTAGGTGCCGGGCAGCCGCATCGCGACCGGGACCAGTCCGAACTGATCGGCGCCGATGCCGGCGCCGGCGGTGGCCGTCCAGGTCACCGAGCGCACCGCTCCGGATTTGGCGTCGCGGTCCAGGCGTGCCGTCCAGCCGGGCTTGGTTTCGGTGCGAGCCGAGGCCACGTCGGGCAGCGTCACGGTGAGTTCCGTTGTGGCAGAACCACTCGGCGACTCATTGGGAACCTCAAAAGTGACCATCGCAACGCCGCCGCGCACCGCGCCGGGGCTGCTGGCGTGCACATGTGCCCAGGCCGGCGCGGCGCCGACGAAGGACGCTGCGGTGATCGCCGCGGCCAGCGCCATAGCGCGCATACGGGTGCTCATGACGGCAGCCCCAGCCGGGCCATCAGATCGGCGTCGACCCCATCGAGCTGGTCGCTGATCGAGGCGGCGGCGACTCGGCGTCGATCTCCCGGCATGGTCTCGATGGCGGTCACGGCTGTCGACAGGTCCGACAACCGATCGGTGATCGCCGCGACGAACTGTTTGGTTTCGGAGTCCTTGGGCTTACGGTCCTGTACCAGGCGCAGGGTCTTCTCCGCCCCGGCGATTCGCGCCGAGAGCCGGGCTCCGTTGCCGGAGAACTCGCCGACACGAGCCAGCGGGACCCCGAGCCGGGCGGCTCGCTGCTCGTCGATCAGGCCGCGCACCGCCATCGCGGCCCGGTACACCAGCGGTACCACGACCGGCGCCAGCATTCTGCTGACCACCAGCGTCCGGCGAATCCGGGCGGGCGAGAGGATCCGGCCGTCGCGGGCAGCTTTGAGCTGGCTTTCAGCGGCCTTGCGCGCGGTGCGGTCGCGGTTGCGGTCCGACTGGATCTGGGCCTTTAGTGCACGGGCATCCGCGCGTTGGCTGGCCTTGAAGCGTTTCGCCTCACCCTTAGCGGCCAGGCGCGCCTCGAGTTTGGCGCCGGCCTTCAGCGCCCGTGCTTCGGCACGCCGGGTCGCGCGGCTCTTGCGTTTTCTGAACAGGCCCATCGCGGCCGCCTCCCCGGTGTCTCACTGGAACCGATCAAGCCACCCTAATGGCGGTGCCGGCGCCTCAGTCGCTGAGGTGCTCCTTGCGGCGGAGCTCATCGATGCGGGCCAGGACGTCCTCATGGGCCTCGGGCGAGAGCCCGACGGCCTGGGTCGCGATGCGCCGTACCCCGGCGTCGCGGATGCTGTCCAGCCACGACAACTCGGCGTCGAGCTTGGCGTAGTAGTCGTCGTCGGTGAAGGACGCCGGTTTGATCCGGAAGAAGTTGGCCAGCGCTGCCATGGTGGTGGTGGAAGGGTTCGTCCGATTACCTGAGCGCAACTGGGAGAGGTAGGGGGCCGACATCGTGACGCCCTCCGCTTTGAGTGCCGCGATTACCTCGGCGGACGTATGCGGTCCGCGGCCGGGTGGATAGACCACATCGAAAAGGCGATTCAAGCGGACAGCGAACGTCGCGCTCATCGATAGGACCTCCAGTGGGTAGGCAGGCGGCCGACAGGCGCTCCGCGAGGGGGAAGCGGTAGCGCCTGATGATTTGCTGATCATCGTAGCGATAGTTACCGACACAACCAAGGGTGTTTCCGCAGCGAATTCGATCTTGAAGCACGAGATCGGGCTTGGTGCGGCTCATTCGGCTCACCGTACAGATCGCTGTGGCCGGATTTTCTTGTCGTACCAAGCACTATTGCGCCGGCACCGACGAATCAAGAAATCCACCGACACCGGTCTGTTAGTCCTCACTGCTGGAAGGCCCTCCGGCGAAGTGAAGTTTCCACCGTGTGTTGAGCTGGCGGCGGGATTTGCTACCGAGTGGTGGAATCGTCTCCGGCGGTCTGTCCGGAACAGCGGAGGGAAGCCCGCCACAGCGCCGACCCCAATGCCACCGACACCAATCCGGCGACCGAGGCGATGGCCACCGGACGCCATCCCAGCGCTTCGTCAAAGAGAATCCACAAGCCGCATCCCAGGAAGAGCAGTCCTGCCGCGGCGCGTAGCAAGTGTTCGGGCAGACGCCGGTGCAGCAGCGTCCCGACCGCGATCGCGACCGCGTCGGCCAGCACCATTCCGATCGTCGCGCCCAGCCACACGCCCAGCCAGTTGCGGTCACTGGCTAGCGCGACCGTTGCCAGCATCGTCTTGTCCCCGAGCTCGGCCAACAGCACCGAAGACACCACCGCGAACAGTGCGAACCGAGGCTCGCGGACGGCGGTTTCCCCGGCCGCGGAGTTGGTTCCCGCGCGCCACGTCCACGCCGCGAAACCGATGAAGGCGACGCCGGCGACGGCGGCGATCGGGCGGGCCGGCAACGTCAGCCCGAGAAAGTGTCCCACCGTTACGGAGATGCCATGGATGGCGAAAGCCGCGATAGCCACCCCACTGAGAACCACCCACCAGCGGTGCCGCAGCGCGTAGGTCATGGTGATCAGTTGCGATTTGTCGCCGAGTTCGGCGAGGAAGACCACGCCCAGGCTGATCAGCATGGCGGCAAGCATGCGAGACGCCCTTTCGTCAGCTGCCGAGGCTAGTGACTCCCCGGCTCGGCCGCCAGCCGACAAGGGATTTCGGCGGGCCGAATTCTATGATCCGGCGACAGGACAAACCGCTGTGAATTGCTTTATGCGGCAAGCAGCATGGCCAATATCGCGGTGTCGGGATGGCAGACCGGGTCGACACCGACCCGGCTCACCATCGAGGTGACGGTGCCATCGGATTCGGCTTCGACCCAGGCCGCCCGGTGCTCCAGGCCCAGGTAGGGCAGACCGGGCAGCAATATGCAGCCAGATGCGGCGCCTCGGCATTCGGGTAGTGAGGGGACGGTCTCCGACGGCGGGTGCAGCATCAGCAGCGCGGAGGGTTGGCGGCCGGCGAAGTACCCCGGTGCGATCGCCGATTCACCGGTGACGGTGCCTTCGGCCAGCAACAGTCCGACAGTGCCCGGACCGGGATTGTCGGGAAGTTCCTCGTGCGTGCCGAACACTGTTGTGGTGGGCAGCAATCCGGGCATCGAAGCGACTCGGACGGCGATGCTCAGCAGCTGTGCCCATTCCTTGGTCGAATCCGGCCAGCGGCCGAAGACCACGAATCCGTGAAGCTCGCCACGGGAGTGAAACGGGGCGACTTCGATCGCCCGGCCGGACCCTGTCGACTCCATCGGGCACCCTCCGCGATATTTGGCTTATTGGCTGAGCCTGCTCGCATTTCAGCGGGTGGGTTGTCTGGCAGCATGCGGCACCCGGACAGCGGATTCAAGGTGACACGGCGGGGTGGCGCATAACGAAACGGTGAAAAAACCCGGCGGTTCAGCGAGGCTCGACGGAGGAGAGGCGACGCTGGAACCGCCGCATGAACCCGGCGGTTCAGCGAGGCTCGACGGAGGAGAGGCGACGCTGGAACCGCCGTAAACCGCAGTGGGGCGCCACGCCAACGGCGCGACGCCCCACCATGCCGGCAGTGCGGCTAGAAGATCAGCCCCGAGGTCTTCGAGGTGGCGGCCGCGAAACGCGACTGCACATCGGCCCAGTTGACAACGTTCCAGAACGCCTTGACGTAGTCGGCCTTGACGTTCTTGTACTGCAGGTAGAAGGCGTGCTCCCACATGTCGACCTGCAGCAGCGGGATGATGCCCAGCGGCACGTTGGCCTGCTGGTCGTAGAGCTGGAAGGTCAGCAATTTCCCGCCCAGGGTGTCGTAGCCGAGCACCGCCCAGCCCGAACCCTGGAGGCCGTTGGCGGCCGCGGTGAACTGTGCACGGAACTTGTCGAACGAGCCGAACGCGTCGTCGATGGCCGCGGCCAGTTCGCCCGTCGGCTTGTCACCGCCGTTGGGGGACAGGTTCTTCCACCAGATCGAGTGGTTCACGTGTCCACCGAGGTGGAAGGCCAGGTTCTTTTCGTTCAAGAAGATCGCGCCGTGGTCGTCGTTGGCTCGAGCCTCCGCGAGCTTCTCCACTGCGGAGTTGACGCCGGCCACGTAGGCGGCGTGGTGCTTGCTGTGGTGCAGTTCGTTGATCTGACCCGAGATGTGCGGCTCAAGGGCTCCGTAATCCCAGTCCAAGTCCGGCAAGGTGTAGTCGGCCACGGGGTTCCTTCCTTCGGTCAGTACTGATCCGGTGTCGATCACCGTTGATCATTGTCGACAGGCGTTCACGGTCTGGCGGCACCCCACTCCCAGCACGGTCGCGGTGTGACGGGGCCACCTTCAACCACATTGCTCCAACGCCGGGTGTACCGCAACAACGGGTAGAGCTAACGCACGGCGTCAGCCGATCACAATGCTCAGGCTGGGGTTCAGGCCAGGACGAGCACAAGCAGGAAAGTCAGCAGCACCAGTGCGATCACGCCGGCGCGCAGCGACGCCAGTAAGTAGGCGCGCTTGTAGGTGGACGATCCCGCATGCCAGCCCGACGCCGCTGCGACGGGTCCGGGTCCGATCGGCCGTGCCGTCATTCCCCTGTCCTCAGCATCCCTGTGCCCCCAACTTCACCGCGCGCCCACTCACGTGAGGCGCATCACATCCGTTCTGTGACGGCGATCATAGCGCTTTGTCCGCCCAGTGGAAAAATCCAGTGCGATAACCCGACTTACCTGCACCGATGCGTTCCGGGGTATACCGGCCGTTGAGTGTGGGTGGCAGGTGGCTGCTTAGCCGATCAAGCGATTTCGCTCGATACTGTTAGTCGGTCCGCTTCGTCGACGCTGCGTTATCCACAACCGATGCGTCTTTCGGCATGTACAAAGCACATCACGCCCCGTGTGGCTGTCGATGGGCGTGTGGATAAACCTGTGGAAACTGTGGATAGCCGGTGGTAGCTGCCGGATCGCGAGCGGGCCATCGGGAAGGTCTTCGACACCGATTGCCGATAGCTCTGGCCGCGGCTCCGCCGGCCTTGCGGTCGCCGTTAGGCTAGTGCGGTGATCCAGGTGTGTTCCCGCTGCAACACGCGGTGGAACGTGCGTGACAGCCAGCGAGCCTGGTGCCCACGCTGCAACGGTGCGCTGTGGGCGCCGCTGACACCAGCGCAAGAAGCCGAGCTGCAGTGGACCCAACCCGGGCCCCCCGCGCCGCCGACAGCGCCCGGGGAGGCGCCGCCACGGCTGGGCCCCGGTTACCGCTGGATCGCGGTGCGGCCCGGCCCGCCGCCTCCGCAACCGCCGGTACGGCGCCCGCTCGGACCCACCCCGCGTTACTCGGTGATGCCTCGCTGGACGCTGATGGGCGGGCCGATTCGCGCTGCAGCGCAGTCGAAACCGGGAGAGCGGCCGGCGCCTACTGCGCGCTCGTTGGAGAAGGCGCTCGCCGCCGCGGTCGCCGCGCTGGGCGTCGCGGCTCTGGTGCACGCCCTGATCTATGTGTTGATGATCGTCAATCGCACCATGCTGCTGAATCCCCTGGTCGCCGGTGGCGCGGTGTGGTTGGGCCGGCTGGCCGGGCTGGCCGCGATCGCGGCGGTGGTCAGCTGTTCCGTGGTGTTGACCAGGTGGCTGCTCGCCCGGCGTTCGGTGGCTTTCGCTCGACTGCATCTGCCCGAGACGCGCCCGGCCTGGGCGGTCTGGGCCGGATGCTTGGTGCCGGTGGTCAACCTGGCCTGGGCGCCGGTCTTTGTCATGGAGCTGGCCAAGCGGGAGGACCGGCTGGAGCGGCTGCGCAAACCCATCATGGTGTGGTGGGCCGTGTGGGCGGCCAGCACTGCCGTCGCGATCTTCGCCACCGCCACCAGTTGGGCCGACGGTGCCCAGGGCATTGCCAACAACATGGTGGCGACCGTGGTGGCGTACCTCCTCGGCCTGGCGGCTGTGGTGACGGTGGCCCGGGTCGTCGAGGGATTCGAGCGGCGGTCGATGGGCCGGCCGGCCCACCACTGGGTGGTGGTGGCCGATGGCCGCGGTACCGCCCCGGTGGCGCCGCCGGTTTCGGCCGGCGCGCCGAAGCCGGACGAAGCCACGACACCGGCCCCGCTGCTTGAGTCCGACGGACGGGAACCGGCAGCATAAGCCCATGACACCGGCCGGCGATGTCGTCTCGGAGCACCCGTTTGTGGTCGCACACCGCGGTGCCTCTATCGACCGCCCGGAACACACCCTGGCCGCCTACGACTTGGCGTTGCAGGAGGGGGCGGACGGTGTCGAGTGCGATGTGCGATTGACCAGTGACGGGCACCTGGTCTGTGTGCACGATCGGCGGGTGGATCGGACCTCCAGCGGGGCCGGGGTAGTCAGTGAGATGACGCTGTCGCAACTGCAGCGTCTCGATTACGGCGCTTGGCACAGTGGCGGGCAGACCGGTTCTCCGGAGGCCGGCAGCATCGGCGACACCGGCCTACTCACGCTCGATGCGCTGATTGCGCTGGTGTTGGACTGGCGTCGGCCGGTGAAGATCTTCATCGAGACCAAGCATCCGGTGCGCTACGGCTCGATGGTGGAGCGCGAGGTGCTCGCGCTGCTGCATCGCTTCGGGCTCGCCGCGCCGGCGTCGGCCTCGCGGTCGCGGGCGGTGGTGATGTCGTTCTCGGCCGCGGCGGTGTGGCGGATTCGCCGGGCCGCACCCCTGCTGCCGACGGTGTTGCTCGGCTCGGGTGCCCGTTATCTGGGTGGCGGTGCGGCGACAACGGTCGGTGCCACCGCGATCGGCCCGTCGATCGAGACGCTGCGGGAACATCCGGAGTTGGTGGACCAGGCTGGCGCGGGGGGCCGCGCGCTGGACAGCTGGAGCGACGACCGCAGCGAAGGAGACGACTTCTGTATGGGTGTGGGTGGTGGGTGGACTGGGTCGAATCAGCCCGCCCGAACCAAGGCGCGGTTGCGGGCGGGCTGATCGGCGGGCGAGGGGTTTATCCGCCGGCGATACGCGGTGCGCCGGCTTCTTGGCCCACCGTGATCTCCCGTGCGACGAAGGTCTCCAACTCGAACAGGTTGTGCCCGGCACGCTCGGCGACCCGCAGCAGCTGGGTCATCACGGCCACCTCCTCGACCTGTTCGCGTAGGAACCACTGCATGAACTGTTCGCCGAGGTAGTCGCCCTCGTCGCGCGCTGCGCTGGTGAGCTGACTGATCTGCTCGGTGACGGTCCGCTCCTGCTCAAGCGTGAGCGCCAGGGCATCCCGGGGGGCGTCGAAGTGGTTGCGTACCGAGTCGACGCCGGGAATCTCGACGCGGATGCCGCGATCGAGCAGGTACTGCACCAGCATCATGGCGTGGTTGCGTTCCTCGACGGCCTGGGCGTAAAAGAATTTCGCCAATTGTGGTAAATCCTCGCCGTCGAAATAAACTGCGACCGCGACGTATTGCTGCGCGGCGGTGAATTCGTGGTAGATCTGCTCTTGAAGCAGCGCGTGGAATTTCGTCTTATGGCTGTCGGTCTCGATCATGAACGCGATGCTACCCCTGGTCAGCAGGGGTCCGCATCCAAGGCCTGGCTTACTCAGGTCAGCGTTGCCTAAGTAAAGATAGGGTACGCTGAAATTGCGTAATCATGCGAGGAAATTAGGTTTGACTCAATTGTCGGTACTCGAGGTGGGTGGTGTATCGCGACGCAATGCGTCGAATAACTCGGCGGCTTCGGCGTGATTCCATACCACCGCGTCGCCGACGTCGGTCCAGACGAACTCGCCGATCGGCACGGTGAGCATGGTGGTGGTGCCGCGCAGCGCCCAGCCCAGCGCCGCCAAATCCATGACACCGGAGCTGGCGTCAACCGTCACCGCCCGTGCGGTGGCGTGCGGCACGGTGTACCAGCGCAGCGGATTGAGCCAGACGACCGGATCGGCGAGACGGGCCAGCAGTGCCGACAGGAACAGTCGCTGGTGGGCCATCCGGTCCAGGTCGGCGCGCGGCGTGGCCCGGCTACGCACATAGCCCAGTGCGGTCGCACCAGTCAGGTTCTGGCAGCCGGCCGGCAGATTCAGCCCGGCTAGCGGGTCGTCGATCGGTTCGTCCGGGCACAAGGTGACGCCGCCGAGGGCGTCGACGAGCGCGGCGAAACCGCCGAATCCGATCTCGAGATAGTGGTCCAGCCGCAGGCCGGTGGCCTGCTCCACGGTCCGGGTCAGCAGGGGAGCGCCGCCGAGGGTGTACGCGGCGTTGATCTTGTCTTTGCCGTAGCCGGGGATCGTGACGTAGGAGTCGCGTGGCAGCGAAACCACCGTGGCCGGTGACTCGGTTCCCGGACTGGGCAGGTGGACGAGCAACACGGTGTCGGTGCGGCCGTCGCCGAGGTTCCCGCCGGTGCTCAGGTTCTGCTGCTGCTGGACTGTGAGATCGGCGCGGCTGTCCGAACCGACCAGCAGCCACGTCGTCCCGAGACCCGGCGTCGGGCGGTCGGCGTAATCGGAGAATGCCGCGGTCCGTTGTAGCGCGGTGTCGAGCCAGGCTGCGGCGCCCACCAGGGACGCAGTGCCGAACAAGCCCACCAACAGGGCGAGTGCCAGCAGTCGGCGTGGCCAGGATCGCCGTCGGCGCGAGGCGGGTTGCCGCGTGGCGCGGGGACGCGGCGTGGGAGGACGCGGCGCCGACGGTCGCGGTGCCGGCGGGGGTGCCGGTCGCTGGATGACCCGCGGTGCCGGCGCCGGCGTCACCGGCCGGCCATGGGGGTCGCGGTACAACAACGGCGGCGGTTCACGACGCGGCGGCGGTGGAAGGTGCCAGGGCTGGCCCGGCCCGCGATCGCCGTTCACCCGCCCAATCTACGTATCGAGCGGCGGCAGGGCGATCTCGGCGGCCAGTCCAGGTGTGTCGTGGACGCCGAAGATCCGCAGCCCGCAACCTCCATTCCGCATTTTTCTCAGTTGTTATTAGTAATTCTCCGAAGAAATCGTTATTTTGGCCACATCAGTCGCCGAAGCGACCATGGAGAGGGGTCGACCCGCAGATGACTCGTCAGTGCGGCACGAAGCGGAATCGTCGGGTTGCCGGGCTGGGCACGGCGGTGGGGGCATTCCTGGCGTTCGGGGTGACGCCGCTGGCATCGGCGCCGGTGGCGTCCGCCGAGGGCTTCGGCGACGTGTTCGACATGGCGGTGGCGCCCTTTGTGGATGCGACTACTGGCGCGCTGGATTGGGATGCGGTGTTCAGCCCGGCGGCCTGGGACGCGTTCTTCGACCCGGCCCACTGGGACGACGTGCTGGCCGGCGCGGCTGTGGGGTCGGCGAGCTTCGTCCTCCCGGACCCGACGACGTTGATGGACAACTGGGTGTACACCCCGATGTACGCCGGTATCGATTGGCTGGTCAACAGCCCGTGGTTGGCGCCGATCGTCGACGGGGCCAACCACGTCAGTGAGGCGCTGGGGTTGGGCCAGATGCTCGGCGACGGTGCGGCGGGTACCGCGGAGTCTGCCGCTGGTGGCGCGGGGGGCTGGCTGTTCGGTGATGGCGGGGCCGGCTGGGACAACACCGAGGTCAACGGTGTCGGTGGTGCCGGGGGAGCGGCCGGATTCTTCGGCAACGGCGGTGCTGGCGGTGCCGGCGGCGAGGGCGGAGCCGGTGGTGTCGGCGGGACCGGTGGTTGGTACATGGGCGTCGGTGGCGCCGGTGGTGACGGTGGCGACGGACTGAACGGCGGCGTCGGTGGCGCCGGCGGCGCTGGGATCGGCTGGATGCTGGGTATCGGTGGCGCCGGTGGTGGCGGCGGCGACGGCAGCCACATCGGCGGGGACGGGGGGGGCGGGGGGGACGGCGCGTGGTGGGGTGGCAGGGGCGGGGGCGGCGGAGATGCCGAAAACGGCGTCTACCAAGCACAGGGTGATCTGCCCGCCCTGGGTGGGGCCGGCGGCGTCGCCGGTTTGATGGGCACTCACGGCGCGGTTGGCCACTTCGGCACGCTGGAGGGCGCCCCGGCGAAGGCTCCGGCAGAACTCGGCACCGCCGGTCAATGGATCGTGGATATGGACGGCCGGGTGGTCATCCTGCACGGTGTCAACCAGGTGTACAAGTCGCCTCCGTTCACCCCCGGCGGCAACGGCTTCGGCGCCGACGACGCCGCATTCCTGGCCGCCAACGGCTTCACCTCGGTCCGGTTGGGTGTGTACTGGTCTGAGATTGAGCCGCAGCCCGGGGTGTACGACTTCGCCTACCTGGACTCGGTCAGGGAGACCATCGCCGCTCTCAAGGCGCACGGCATCGTCAGCGTCATCGATATGCACCAGGACCTCTACAACCAGGAGATCGGTGGCCACGGCGCGCCGGACTGGGCGACGCTGTTCAACCCCAAGGACAGCGACACCAGCCATCCGTTCCCGTTCGTCTACGCCCTCAACCCGGCGCAGAATCAGGCCTGGGATGCGTTCTGGACCAACGAGAAGGCGGACGGCATCGGGCTGCAGAACGCCTACGCCCGGATGTGGCAGACCGTCGCCGACTACCTGGGCGGCACCCCCGGCGTGGTCGGCTACGAGATCATGAACGAGCCGTGGCCCGGCGCGTCGTGGTTGGGCAGCCTGCTCGGCGACTCGCACTTCGACACCCAGACGCTGACGCCCTTCTACGACCAGGTGATCGCGGCGATCCGGTCGGTGGACTCCAGCACCACGGTGTACTACGAGCCGAACGTGTTGTTCGGCAACGCAATCGGGTTCACCCACCTAGGCAGGGTCGACGACGACAACGCCGTCTTCGCGTTCCACGACTACTGCATCTTCGACGCCCTCGGCGGCGGTAGCGCCACCGGCTGCTCACTGTGGGACGGCTGGATCAACGACGGCGCACAGCAGTACAGCGACCGCTACGACGTCCCCGCAGTGGTCACCGAATTCGGCGCCACCCACAACATCCCGACCATTGCCAGCCAGCTGAACTCGATCAACCCCCACATGTTCGGTTGGCTGTACTGGGGCTACACCAACGAGGCGGGCTCGCTGGTGCACAACACCAACCTGCCGCCGACCGGCAGCAACGTCGACGAGCCGATCGTGGCGGCGCTGGCCCAGCCGTACCCGCAGGTGATCGCCGGAATCCCGAACAGCTGGTCGTTCTCGGGCGGCGTCTTCTCGTTCAGCTACTCCACGGCGATGGCCGACGGCTCGGGCATCTTCGGCGCCGGCTCGGAGACCAAGATCTCCATCCCAGACATCCAGTTCCCGAACGGCTATCAGGTCAGTGTCACCGGCGGCCACGTCGTCTCGGCGCCCAACGCCTCGGTGCTGGTGATCGAATCCAACGCCGGCGCCGGCACCATCAGCGTCACCGTGAACCCGGTCGCCGGCGGTTAGCTGGCTCGACGCAGGAGAGCGGTTAGCGCAGCCAGCCCAGCTGGTCGGCGAACAGCGCGTACCCGACGAACGCCACGGTGTCGATCAGCGCGTGCGCCAGGATCAGCGGCCACAGCCGTCCGGTGCGCTGCCAGGTGTAGCCGAACACCAGGCCCATGGCGATGTTGCCCAGCCCGGCGCCGAAACCTTGATAGAGGTGGTAGGCGCCGCGCAGTAGCGCAGAACAGGCCAGCGCCACCCGCGGCGAAACCCGTAGCTGCCGGAGCCGGGTCAGCAGGTAGCCGACCACGATGACTTCCTCGGCGAACGCGTTGGCGAACGCGATCACGATCAGTATCGGAGCGCGCCACCAGGTGTCGTTGATCGCCGCGGGAATGACGTTGGCGTTGAGGCCCAGGGTTCGTGCCAGCAGGTACAGTCCCAGGCCGGGCAGTCCGATCAGGGCGGCCAGGCCGAGTGCGCCGGCCAGGTCGGTGCGGCGGGGCCACCTGCTTAGCCCGATGCGGGCGGGCCCGACCCCGCTGCGCCACAGCAGATAGATAGCCAGCGCGCCCCAGGCGATCAGTTGTACGGCCCAGGCGGCGTTGAGGCCGAGGTCGATCAGGTCGAAATAAGACCGGCGCGGGTTGAGGGGGATCCGCTGGGCGCTGAGGTCGCGCAGTACCGCGTCGGCGAGCTGCAGAATCGCGGTGACGGCGCTGAGTCCGTAGGTGACCGCCAGTACCAGGACGATCTCCAGACGCAGGGCACGCCGCGGGGCCTGGGGCTCGGTCACCTCGCCACGGTAGCCGCCGGGTTGATGGCTGGGTTTATGGCGGCGACCTGCTTCGCCCGGCTTCGCCGCGCTTGCAATCGCCGCTACTGCTCCTGGCGGCGGGCCTGCAGCCCGTTGAGAAACGGGCAGCCCATCAGTGCGCGCACCGCCCGGTTGAGGCTCAGCACATCCTCGACCGGCCGCGGGAAGCTCAGCCGGATGTCGCGGTCCCCGTCGGGGGCCTCCACCCGCAGCCACATGCCGTAGCGGTCCACGGCAAGGGGGCGGGCCTGTCCGCGGCGCAGCTGCGGCGGCAGTTTGGCGGCGGCGAGTCGGGCGACCATGTCGGGGTGTGCCGAGTCCAGGTGCTGCAGCCAATGCGCCTCGATCGCGCAGAACGGGTCGGGGCGGGCGGCTAGCAGCTCGTGCACGTCGACCGCCTCGGCTCCCGAGGCGTCGGCCAGCACCGCCGACTCGGGCGTCAGCCGCAGCAGCGCGTAGTCGACGTCGGAATCGCTGCTGTCCGGTGCGCCACCATCGCGGGAGTGAGATACCGAACGTGGCGAGACGACCTGGAGCAGAGCAGGGTTCGGGTCCACCGCCGCGATCCGGTCAAGGAGTATGGAGATCTCGCGGTCGGGCACCGGGCGCAGCAGGCCCCGGATCCACGCCAGCGCGCGCACTCGTTCGCGCAGCCGCAGCGGTGCATGATCGGTCAGCTCGAGCATCGCTTGCACGCCGGACTCTGCCGCGGCCTGCGCGACCGGGTCCTCGACGGGGACCGCGACCACCAGGGATCCGTCCCGCAGCAGGTGGCAGACCGGTGCGTTGACCGGCGCGGCGTCGGCGGCGTCGGCGATCGCCAAGAGGGCTTGACCCCGGATGCAGGCGCTGCGAATCCGCTCGGCGGACGTCGGGACGGTTGCTGCTGTAGTCGTGGCCATCGATCACCTTTCGAAGTGAGGTAAGCCTAACTTAATTAATGACCCTGATGGGCGCAACAGGAATTGCGGAATCCGATCGCGATGCCACCTCCGCCGACTTCACGTTCGCGCCGTCAGTGAGCGCGCCGGCGGGCTGCGGCCGATAGGGTTGTCCGGTGACCCGCATCAGCTATCTCGGCCCGGCGGGGACCTTCACCGAAGCGGCGCTGCTCGCGTTGACCGGCGCCGGACGGGTTCCCGGCGCCGACCTTCAACCGGTGCCGGCCGAGAGCACGCCGGCCGCTCTCGAGGCGGTGCGCTCCGGCGCCGCGGACTACGCGTGTGTGCCGATCGAGAACTCGATCGAGGGCGGGGTGACGCCCACCCTGGACGGGCTCGCGGTCGGGTCGCCGTTACAGATATTCGCCGAAACCGCCCTGGACGTCTCGTTCTCGGTCGTTGTCGCGCCGGGTCGCGGCGAGGCGGACATTCGCACGGTGGCCGCCCATCCGGTGGCGGGCGCCCAGCTGCGGCGCTGGCTGGCCGAGCACCTGCCCGGGGCCCAGATCGTGCCCGCCAACTCCAATGCCGCTGCGGCGCAGCAGGTCTACGACGGCGAGGTGGATGCCGGGGTGAGCACCGCGCTGGCCGCTCAGCAGCGCGGGCTGGTGACGCTGGCCTCCGGCGTCATCGACGAACCCAACGCCCGAACGCGCTTCGTGCTAGTGGGTCCCCCGGCGTCGCCGCCGGCTCGCACCGGCTCCGGCCGGACGTCGGGGGGGGTGCGGCTCGGCCACGCCCCCGGAGCACTGGCGGCAGCCCTGACCGAGTTCGGAAGTCGCGGAATCGATCTGACTCGCATCGAGTCCCGGCCGACCCGCACCGAGCTGGGCACCTACCTGTTCTTCCTGGACTGCGTCGGACACATCGACGACGAAGCGGTCGCCGAGGCCCTGCAGGCACTGGGCGGCACTTGCGCCGACGTCCGCTACCTGGGCTCCTGGCCTATCGGGCCCGCGGGCCGATGCGGGGCGGCGTCATGAGCGGGCGGCTGGTGCTGCTGCGCCACGGCCAGTCCTACGGCAACGTCGACCGTCGACTCGACACCCGCCCGCCGGGTTCGGAGCTGACCCCGCTGGGCCGTGACCAGGCCAGGGCGTTCGCCGCCGAGGGCATCCACCGTCCGATGCTGGTCGCCCATTCGGTGGCCACCCGCGCCGTTCAGACCGCCGCGGAGATCAGTGGCCGGCTCGGCGTGAGCGCCCGCGCCCTCGACGGCATCCACGAGGTACAGGCCGGTGAGCTGGAGAACCGCAGCGACGACGAAGCGATCGCCGAGTTCAACGCGATCTATCAGCGTTGGCACTCCGGCGAGCCCGGAATCCCCTTGCCCGGCGGCGAGTCGGCCGAACAGGTGCTCGACCGCTACCTACCGGTCGTCACCGACCTGCGGATGCGTTACCTCGACGATGACGACTGGACCGGGGACATCGTCGTGGTCAGTCACGGCGCGGCGATCCGCCTGGCGGCGGCGACGCTGGCGGGCGTGGACGGCAGCTTCGTGCTGGAGAACCACCTGGAGAACGTCACCGCCGTGGTGCTGGCCCCGATCACCGACGGTCGATGGAGCTGTGTGCAGTGGGGCTCGTTGACGCCGCCGTTCTATCCCGAACCGCACCTGGACCCCGTCGGTGACGCGCTGCGGTCTGACACCGACCCGATGGGCTAGACCGCTAGCGCGTACACCTGCGCGCAGCGGCAGCCGACCGCCTCGCAGTCCAGCGCGAACGAGTGCGGCAGCACCTCGCCGGGGCAACCGTCCTCGGTGCACTCTGCGGTCTGCTGTACGTGGTGGATGAGTGTGCCGTGGCAGTGCTCCAGCCCCGCCCGGCAGTCTCGGCATTCGACGGCGTTGGTCATCAGCGCCATCATCCACCAAGAATCGTTGTTCACGGCCTGTTCTGGAAGCGTGTCGGGCGGTGCGCACTCGGCGCTGCTTCCCTGCGGTCTTCCGTGGTCAGCTCCACCGGGTGGTCGACCCGCTGGCTCTCCACAGATTCCGCACGTGTTTTCACCGCCGGAGCAGCTCCGAACGGGCCAGATTCCTGAGAGCCAGGAATGTGATTTTTCCCTCACGAAAATTCTTACTTTTCTTAAATGTGCAGGAAGTTGCGCACTTTTGCGCAGGTTGATGCCGTGTTGGCGAGCGAAACCGGCCATGGTGAGACATGCTGTCCACCTAGCTACTGGTTTAATGCTTGCTGAGAAGAGCCAGTTGCGCATGATCGAAGAACAACGCGCATGGACCGAAGAACAAACAGGGGAGTAGTCAACAATGAGTCAAGGCCACAGTGGTCGTTCGAGCAAGATTCGTCGGCGCGCAGCCGCCGCGGGTACCGCAGTCGGGGCATTTCTGGCACTGGGGATGACCCCATTGGCCGTTACACCGGCGGCGCACGCGGAGGTCGACTTCGACTTCGGGCTCGACACGATGTTCGACTCGCTCTTGCAGCCGCTGGGTTTTGACATCAGCGACTTGACGCTGAGTGACGTTCCGATGCCCGCCGCCGACTACGGCTTCCCGGATGACCCGTTCGGCTTCATCAACGAAACCGTGTGGGAGATCTACGGCGGCATCTACGGCGGCATTCACAGCATCGGCGACATGGTGATGCCGCTGTTCGGCATCGTCAACCCGCTCTTTGCTTTCGGCGGGGCCTGTGGCCTGGTCTGCGACGGCGCCGGCGCCCACCTGAATAGCGACGGCGACCTGGTGGCGGCGACCAACGGTGGTTGGTTGTTCGGTGATGGTGGCAGCGGCATCGTCTGGGCCAACCCCAATGACCACGCGGAGGGCCAGCTGGCCGGCTCTGAAGGTGGCACTGCTTACCTGATCGGTAATGGCGGCGTCGGCGGTGCTGGCGCTAACGCGACCTTCGACGGTCAGGCCGGCACGGCGGCCGCAGCCGGCTTCGGCGGCGGCAACGGCGGCATCCTGATGGGCAACGGTGGGGTCGGTGGCCTCGGCGGCAACGGCTTTGATGGCGCCCTCGCTGCCTACACCTCGGGTGGTAATGGCGGCGTCGGTGGCGCGGCGGGCTTCTTGTTCGGTGACGGTGGAGCGGGCGGCGTCGGCGGTAACGGCGGCACCGGTGCCGTGGGAACCAACGGTGACACGGGCGCCGCAGGCGCCGCTGGCGTCGCCGACGGTGTTCAGGCGGCGGCCAACGGCGGCGCTGGTGGCGCCGGTGTGGCCGGCGGCAAGGGTGACGCCGGTGGTAACGGCGGCGCCGGTGGTGCCGGCGGTAAGGCCGGTCTGATCATCGGTGTCGGCGGCCAGGGCGGCAACGGTGGCGCGGCCGGCAACGGTGGCCTCGGTGGCAACGGCGGCGACGGCGGTGCCGGCGGTGCTGGCGCTAGCGCGAGCGCGGGCCAGGTTGACCCGGAGGTCGCTGCCACGCTGGCCGGTAACGGCGGTGCCGGGGGTGCCGGTGCGGCCGCTGGCGCTGGCGGTGCCGCGGGCGCCGTGGGTGCGGCCGGTGTCGGTGGCGCCGGTGGACACTTCGGTGTGGCGGGCCTGGCCGGTACGGCCGGTGCCGGTGCGATCGCCGGTGGTTTCGGCAACGCCGGTAACGGCGGCGTCGGTGGTGCCGGCGGCAACGCGCTGGACGGTCAGACCGCAGGCGACGGCGGTAACGGTGGCGTCGGTGGCGCCGCGCAGGGTGCGGGCGCGGCCGGCAAGGGCGGCGACGGCGGTGCCGGTGGTACCGCGATCACCACGGGTGAGGGCGATGACGCCGTCACGGCTAACAATGTCACCGGTGGTAACGGTGGCGTCGGCGGTCTCGGTGGCGCCGCGTCGACCGCTGAAAACAGCACCGGCGTGGCCGGCGACAGCGGCAAGGGCGGCGCCGGTGGCGCCGGCACCGGCACCGGTGACGGTGGTGTCGGTGGCGCAGGCGGGGCCGCGGTGGGCGGCGGGGTCGCCGGCACCCGTGGGGTGGGGGGGATCCCGGCCTG
>CAXYUC010000090.1:0-18224 GCA_964292075.1 uncultured Mycolicibacter sp. | reverse complement strand
GTCACGGCGGCTATGGCGCGCACCAGGGCGGCACCGGCGGCCTCGGCGGTGCAGGCGGCAGCAGCGACGGCGGCACCGGCGGCCAAGGAGGCGCCGGAGGAGCCGGAGGACTCACCAACGACCCACAGTTCAACAACTTCCGCGGCGGTGGCGGCGGCGGTGGTGGAGGCGGCGCAGGCACCGGAGGCACCGGCGGCAATGGCGGCGGCGGTGGTGCCGGAGGCAACGCAATCGCAGGCACCGGCGGCACCGGCGGGGCCACCACCGGCGGCACCGGCGGCGACGGAGGAACAGGCGGCACCGCCATCGGAAACACCAACGGCGGCAACGGCGGAACCGGCGGCGCCGGAAACGACGGAATCGGCGGCCGCGGCGGCAACGGCGGCAACGGCTCAGGCGGCCCAGGTACCGCCGGCACTGGCGGCAACGGGGGCACCGGCGGCGCCGGCAACAGCGGCCACGGCGGCGACGGCGGCACCGGCGGCAACAGCGGCATCCCACTCGTCGGCGCGTCCGGCAACGGGGGCAACGGCGGTGACGGCGGCGCCGGCAACAGCGGAACCGGCGGCAACGGCGGAACCGGCGGCAACGGCGGCGACAACATCAACGGCGGCCTATTCAACGGCGGCAACGGAGGAACGGGAGGGGCCGGCGCAGCCGGTAGCGCGGATTCCACCGGAGGAAACGGTGGCACCGGCGGCAACGGCGGCGCCGCATACAACGGCGGCGGTGGCCGCGGCGGCAACGGTGGCACCGGTGGCCAGATCGGAACTAACGGCAACGGCCAAGGCGGGACTGGCGGCAACGGCGGAGCCGGCGCAAACGAACAGAACGGCGACAACGGTGGCGACGGAAGCCCCGGCGGCACAGACGGCACCCCGGGCACACCCGGACTACCCGGCGCGGGCTACCAGCCAAGCTGAGCAACCAAAGGCGCAATACCGGCCTCTTGCGCTGCAACCGCCGCACAAGCGATGACCTGGCCAGCAGCGCATTTCAGAATAGGTCGTCAATCAGATCGCGGGACCGTTGCGGAATATCAACACCGGGAAAGAAGCGCCCGACGATAGCCCACACCTCCGCTACCGACGTAAGGCCCAGGTAGCCCACCAAGAACCGCAGATCCTCGGCATCCCGAACCGCACGGGCCGCCAGTGTCTTCATCGCCAGCAGGTGATCAGCGGGGGTGGCCACGACTTGAAGATGAGGGTGGTCGAAAACCCGGATGCCCTCCCCAGGCGACCGGGCGACGTAGACGGCAGCCTGGTTATTCAGCCAACTGGCCGGCCAGTGGTTCTCGTCAGCAACCTCATGGATCGCAGCGATCATCGGGCCATCAGGCCCAAAGAGCGCGTCGATGTCGCGAGTCGCCAAACGATCAGGGTCGTATGCCAGCAGCATCGCCGCACCACCAACAACATGAACATGACCAACGATGTTGCGCCGCTGGAGCTTCAAAGCCAGTGCGGCGAAGGCCCTATGAAGCTCGGAGACATCGAACAACGGCTCGGGCATTACACGGACTCCATCGTGAGAGAGGTCATGACGATCAAGATAAATTCCCCTACGCCGGAACGGCGCCGGCGCCCACAACAAGGCGTGTCGACGAGCAGACGGCAGAGGAGAAACCCACCAAGCCCGAGGAAGGAACCGGTCCAGCGTCACCGTCCACAACGGCCCAGGCAATCCAAACCGGCAAGAAACGTACTCGGCCGCCGCGGCAAGCAGCGCGTCGAAGCGCGGGTCTCCGATCAATGCCGGCTCAGCCGAACAGAGAGCCACCGCGCTGGGGCCGGCTTCATCAGCGCCGCGGCAGAATTCGAAGAACACCCGGAGGCGATTCGCGTCATCGGGGATACCAGCGATCGCCGCCGCCGCCTCGGACAAAGCCAACGAAGTGCCCGCAGGGGTGAGGTCGGTTCGAGCGCCCTGGCGGCGACGAACAGCCAAGATCTCGCTTGCCGGATACCCAGAGACGCGGGGGATGCGACGCTCAGACAGTAGGGCGCGCGCACGTGCTGGCGTGACGCCCCAGTGCTGAGCCGCCTGGGTTGAACTCCACAGCTCCACCCCCCCAACATACGCGCAAAACGCGCGGAAGTTACGGGGCGACCCCTTCAGTGAGGTCGAGCACCACGCCCGCAGCCCACTTGTATTCAGCGGATCCGCTCAATCCTGCTGATAACGCTGCTGACCACCCACTGATCGTCGCCATCGCCAGCACCGCCTTCGACCACGACACGGAACACACCGCCCACCGCCGGCCAGGCATCCACACGGCTGATCCGGTAGCGGCCCTCATCGCCATCCAACTCACCTCGGTTGAGATTGACGACGTACGTGCTGTCCTGCGTCGCTACCCGCCAAACACCGCGAGTGTCAGGCGCCAACGCGTCGACAGGTTCCCCGACGAGCCCGTAGCCGCCGGCGATCGCGCAGGCCGCGCACAGTGTGCGCAAATAGCTGAGAAGGCTGACATGCAACGCACCAGGGCCTCCGCACTCTTCGCAGCAACTCGCACAACGCTTCTCGGCTGCGGCGACCAACGAGTTCATCCGCGCCCGCAACTCGGTCCGGGCAGTGCTGAAGTAGTAGCGCAATCCAGCGAACTTCTCTTTGCACTGGTGCAGCTCATAGTCGGGATCGATCGCCGCCAACTGCTGATCGAGTTCGACGATGATCGGGTACCAACCGGGGCCGGTGCTGATCCAGCGACCCCACCCATCTGGGATCCGGAGCATGATTCGCCGCAACTGGGCCGCATACTCGCCCGCATCATCCGGGATGTGCAGCTTGTCCAGGGTCGACTTCGGATCTAGGTGCGAAATAGCCTGTAGCAGCTGCCCTGCGGCAGCTCGACGCTCCTCGGCATCACCGGACTCGAACGCCGCACCAAGCTCGCTGGAGGCCGCGCGAGCGGCGCGGTATCGCGCCCGCTCTGCCTCGGTCAGTTCCTCGGGGTCGCCGCCAATGGCCACATCCTTGAGTGTGTCACCGACGGCGACAGGGAAGTAGGAGCCCGTAATTTCCCCACGTGGCACATTTCAGTGAGACAGTGCCTCGCATGCAAGACCGGTACCACCTGATCACCAGCAGCACTCAGGAGGAGAAGTCGTGCAGGCGTGGGTAACACTGTTAGTCGGCAGTCTCGGCGCGCTCGGGGTGATCATCACCTGGCAGCAGAAGAACCGGGCCGACCGGCGCAGCGAATGGTGGCGCCGAACTGCATGGTCGTTCGAGCGCACCTTCAGTGCAGACGAGGGACAAGCCGAACTCGGCTGGAAAGCCCTGACGATGTTGATGCGCTCTACACTGGCCACCAAGGATGACTCCGACATGGTGCAGGTCATCGCGGAGCAGCGGGCATTGAGCCTAATTGGCCAGGAGGACGACGATGGCGGTTCGGAGACCACCGGCGCCGAGGGAGCCCAGACAGACCCCGCCTAATCTGCGAGTCGCCCGTGCGGCTGCCCAAGCCGCAGTGGCCGCCAGCAAGAAGACCGGGCGGCCGGTAGACCCGAGGGTCAAGGAACTAGCAGAGTCCGGGCGGTAAACCCACTCGAGGGGGTAGCAGTGCGAACGTGGTGGCCGATACCAGCGTTCTTGCTCGCAGCTGCGCCCGGTATAGCCGGAGGGAGCCTGCAGCGCTCCCACGGCGCCGGCTCCGAACCGGGCCTGACGCTCACACACGTAAGCGCAGCGCTTCTCGTGTTCGCCGTTGCCGCCTCTGCCGCCTGGCTTATCTGGTGTCGCGAGCATGTGTGTATGACTGTTACCGATTAGGTGCGTCCCGTGCCGATCAGCCTAATCGGGAACGATTGAATCGCACGGTGTGCCCGCCTAGGGATTGCGCGGCTGCCATCCCGGCCCGTTTCTCCTGTCGCCTGCCCGGTTGCACTGATTGCGCCCCGGGAGAGGGCTCACCCCGGGCGGTTGTCGTCTGTGCCCCTTTGACCGTCGGGCTGTGGAACTGCGGATTGGGCTTCCTGGGTCCGGTGAGTGGCCAGGAAGTCGTCGACGATGCGGGCGCAGTCGTGTGCGGTGATGGATCGCAGGCCGGTCATTCGTGCGAACGCGAGTGGTCCGATGAGTTGGCACAGTGCGAGATCCGGGTCCAGGCCGTCGAATTCAGCAGCGGCCTCAATGTCTTGCAGGATGGCGTCGAAGGGCTGCCGGTATTGGTTGATGACCCGCGCTCGCAGCGCCTGCGGGGCATGTTCGGTGCTGGCGTGATCGATTGTGGTCGGGCCCAGGGCGAGCCAGGCCAGCATGGTGATGTGTGCTGGGGCGTCGGCGAACAGCGCAGACTGTCGGGTGAGCAGTTCGATGAGTCGTTCGCGCAATGTCCCACTGGCCGGCCCGGGTGGGGTTACTTGAGGTAAGAGTCGCTCGAAGGTGGCCGCGAGCAACTGCGATGAGCTGCCGAAATGGCGGTAGAGGGTGGTGCGGGCCACCTTGGAAGCTTTGGTGACCGCCTCGATGGTGACGGCTTCGATGCCACCGCTGCTGAGCAGCGCGGTCGCGGCGTCGAGCAAGCGGTTGCGCGACCGGGTCCGGCGGGGGTCAATATCGTCGTCATCGGGCACCGGCGGTACCTGCTCGCTGCTCACACCCACTCACCCCTCGCCTCATTCCAGATTCCCGACCAATTACCCGCGTCACCGCCCGTAACGGGTACCGTACCAACGGTAGCGCAGCGAAACTATGTGTACCGAAGGTGTCGTTGGTGGCCGATCACTCACCGCATCACGATGTCGCGTCCGGCCGCTCGGGTGCGGCACGGCCTGAGCTGCTGCCCGCACATACTCGGACGTGTATGGGTTGCGGACCGCAGAATCCGCACGGTCTGCAGCTGGTGGTTTACCGCAGCGGCGACACGGTGTACGCGGACGTGACTTTCGACGAACGCCACGTCGGCGCGCCCGGTCTGGCGCACGGCGGGGCGGTCGCCGCCGCCTGCGACGACGTGCTGGGGTTCGCGCTGTGGATTGCCGGCGCGCCCGCTGTGACACGCAGCCTGACCGTCGAATACCTCCAGCCGGTCGTGCTGCATCGATCCCACCGCATCACCGCGCACATTGCCTCCCGGGAAGGCCGCGTGCTGCACATCGGCGCAACCGGCACCGACCCCGAGGGGGCCACCCGATTCACCGCAAATGCGGTGTTCGTCGTGGTCACCGCCGATCACTTCGCCGCCTATGGCGACGTAGCAGCGTTCGAACATCTTCTTCGGCGGCTCGGGGACAACGGGGCGCCGAGCGATCCGGAATCCTGACCCGCAACCCGTAACGCTATTACTAGTAGCGCAGCGCTACTTGCCGTACCATTTCAGTGCAGACCGGTTGGGCGTCGACGGAGGTGCGCGATGTACACCACGTGGATCGAAGGTTGCACCGTGCAGCGGATGTCGTTGCAGGGTGATCTGGTGTTGAGCTTTGATGACGCCAACGAGGTAGTCATCAGTTGCCTGCTGTGGCTTGCCCTGCCGGCTAGCGGTGAGTTTCCGGCCGAGGAAGTGCTCATCGACCCGCGCGAGGTCGCCGCCCACCAACGTCCGCTACTGGATCTGGCGGGTGCGGTGTGCACGAAGGCATGCCACGACGATTCCGGTCGGCTACTCCTGAGCTTCTCCAACGGCCTGCGCATCGAGGTCAGCGCCAACGAGCGCGCCACCGCCTGGGAGCTCTACGGCAAACACCACGGTTACATGGCGTGCCTGCCGCACGGCAGGGTCAAGGTGGTCCGCCATGACATCCCCTACGACGAGGACGACAATGCCGGTGCAACGACCCCCAACTAAGGATCTTCGTCATCGCCGGCAGCCGAGTCATTGTGACCGGCGGCAGCGTCTTTCGTGGGCGCAGGCGCGGTGAGTGCGGACAACCCGGGCGGTGCGGGCACGGCAACCCTGCCTGTGCGGGCCCGCAACGGGGTGGCCGATCCGGGCCAATCCAGTGAGTACAGCAGCCGGTTAGCAACACTGGCCGGGTTCACGGTGCGTCATAAAGCACTGGTCATCGGCGGCTGGATCGCCGTCGCCGTGCTGCTTGCACTGGTGTTCCCGCAGCTGGAAACGGTGGTACGGCAGCAATCGGTGAACCTGATCCCCCGCGACGCCGCGTCGTTTCAAACCGTGGACCGCATGAGCGCGGCCTTCGGTGAACAGGGCTCCAAAACGATGCTGGTCGTGGCGATGGAAGACCCCGACGGCTTAACCGCGCCGGTGCGCAACCGCTATGAGCAGTTGGTGGTGCAGCTGCGCGCCGATACCGACCACGTCTTGCTGGTTCAAGATCTGCTCGCCGACCCGGTCACCGCGGCGCATGCGACCAGCAATGACGGCAAAGCCTGGTATCTGCCGGTGGGTGTGGCCGGCACCCTGGGTGACCCCAAGGCCGCCGAATCCGTCCAAGCCGTGCGCGACATCGCCGCCGGTTTATTCGCCGGTTCACCGACGACCGTGCACGTGACGGGCCCGGCGGCCACCTTCAACGACCAGATCGCTGCCGCCGAACACGACCTGCTGCTGATCTCGATCGCCACCGCCGCGCTGATCGCACTGATCCTGCTGATTGTCTACCGGTCGGTGTTCACCGCCTTGCTGCCCCTGCTGGTGATCGGGGTCAGCCTGGCCGTCGGCCGTGGTGTGCTGTCTGTCCTCGGCGAGAGCGGCATGCCCGTCTCGCAGTTCACCGTGGCGTTCATGACCGTGATCCTGCTCGGGGCGGGCACCGACTACACGGTGTTTTTGATCAGCCGCTACCACGAACAGCGCCGCGCACATGTCCCCGCCGATCAGGCCGTCATTCATGCCACCGCCAGCATCGGGCGCGTGATCCTGGCCTCGGCGGCCACCGTTGCGCTGGCCTTTTTTGCCATGGTTTTCGCTCGCCTCAGTGTTTTCGCCGGGCTCGGCCCGGCCTGCGCGGTCGCCGTGCTGGTCGGATTCCTGGCCACCGTGACCCTGTTGCCGCCGGTGCTGGCGCTGGCCGCCCGCCGTGGAATCGGCGAGCCGAAATCCGATCGAACCCGCCGCTACTGGAACAGTGTCGCTGTCGCGGTGGTCCGCCGGCCGGTGCCACTGTTGGCCGTGAGCCTGGTGATCCTGCTGGCCCTCTCGGCCATCGCCACCACGATGAAGATCAGCTACGACGACCGCAAAGGCCAGCCTGCCACCACCGCCAGCAACCAGGGTTACCAACTGCTGGATCGCCACTTCCCCAAAGACGTCGTCATCACCGAATTTCTCGTCGTGGAGAACCCCGACGACATGCGCACCAGCAAAGGTCTGGCCGACCTCGACGAGATGGCCTCCCGGGTCGCCCAAGTATCCGGGGTCACCAAAGTCATCGGGATACCCCCCCCCACGGGCCCACCTCTCAACAAACCCCAACTGTCTAGGACGACCAGCCAGATCGGCGACAAGACGGCCGACGCCGTCGCCGATGGCGACGCACGAAAAGGCGACCTCACTCAACTCACCGACGGCGCCGATCAACTCGCTGGCGGCCTGGCCCAGCTCGATGCCGCCCTGCACGCGATCTTGACCCCGCTGTCGGGCGTACTGGCCCGAGCCCAATCCGGTGACACCCTGCTGTGGTCATCTCGACCGTTGCTGCAAGAACTTTCGGCCTCCGCACCCACCGTCGACCAAGCCATCCAATCCGGCCCCGGGCTGCGGTCGCGGGCGGATCAAGCCGAAACCGCCCTCGCCGTGCTGGCCCCCCTCGTCGATGGCCTGAACACTTCCGAGTGGTGTGCCACCACGCCGCAATGCGCGCAAATCCGTAACCAGGTCCGGATCCTGGTGAGTTTGCGCGATAACGGATTCTTCACCGAAGTCGCCACCCTCGGCGATCGCTACAACCCTGACACCGACGCCACCATTGCTGGCACCCTTGCCGACATACAAGCCGCTGCCGCAGCACTTGACAAGGCCTTCGGAACTCAGGGTGATCCCGCGGACCCGGCCGGCAACATCGGCCGGCTCCAAGAGGGCGTCGGCCAACTCGCTTCCGGGGCGCAAGCGCTGGCCGCCGGTGTGCACGCCCTGGCCGACAGCAACATCGAAATGTTGGCTCGGATGGGCCAGGTCGCCGCCCAACTGCAGAACTCGGCCCGCGCCAGCGCCGGCTCTGACGCAGCGAGCGGTTTCTACCTGCCCGCCAGTGCCTTCGATAACCGTCAATTCACCGACGTTGCCAAACAATTCCTCTCACCCGATGGCAAAACCGCCCGCTTTGTCGTCGAATCCAGCTACGACCCCTACAGCGCGCAGGCGATCACCCTCGCCCGCCAGATCGTCGAGACCGCCGACACCGCCCGCCCCAACACCACCCTGGCCAACGCCACTATCGCCGTTGCCGGGTTCCCCGCCGTCAACTCCGACATCCAACGGCTCCTGTCGGCTGACTTCACCCAACTGGCCATCAGCACCCTGGTCATCGTCGGACTCATCCTCATCCTGCTCTTGCGCGCCCTGCTCGCCCCGCTATACCTGCTGGGGACGGTCGTGCTGAACTACCTGGCCTCACTGGGCATCGGAGTGCTGGTCTTCCAATGGGGACTCGGCTACGAAATCGCCTGGCCCGTCCCGTTGCTGGCTTTCATCATCCTGGTAGCCGTCGGCGCCGACTACAACATGCTGCTCGTCTCACGGCTGCGGGAGGAATCCAAACACAACATTCGCGTAGGGGTACTGCGCACCGTCGCCCGCACCGGCTCGGTCATCACCTCGGCCGGAATCATCTTCGCCGCCAGCATGTTCGGACTGATGTTCGGCTCCATCGCGATCATGATCCAAGTCGGCCTCATCATCGGCTGCGGACTCCTACTCGACACATTCCTCGTTCGCACCCTCACCGTCCCCGCCATCGCCACACTCCTGCGCGAAGCCAGCTGGTGGCCCAACACGCCGCGCTCTATCCCACCTCCACACCGTCAGGCCCGCCTGAGCGATCCGTATTACGACACAGGCACCCTGTAACCGCCGCAGATTGGGGGATTACGGCTACGGGTGCGTGGTTTCGGCGCCACAATGGCTGGAATCGCGAGTGAAGTGCAGGCGGTGCCCCAAGCCGTTGTTGCGATGGCACCCATTAGCCGCCGCCCCCTGCACCGTTTCCGGCGTCGAGTTGTCCGTAGAGCAGTGCGATTGTCGATTCTTGTTCGGCAAGCTTGGTTCTCAGTGCGCGGATCTCACCGTCCTTGGCGACCAGTTGGGCACGTAGGGCGGCTACGACGGTGCTCTCGCGGCCCGTCGCGGCGTCGAGCGAAGGCGGCTGGCGTCGGTAGGCGTCGATGATCGCGACGAGGTCGCGGTGCTTGTAGACGGTCTTGCGTTCTACGCCGGCGCGGGCAGCGACGGTGGATATGTTGATGATGGCGTTGGTCTTGCGCAGGTGTTTGATGGCGCGTTCGATATCCCGGCGCTTGGTCTGGGAGATGTTCTTACGGTAGTCGGCCAGGGCGCGGCGGGCGTTATCCGAAGGGGGAGGGGGGCGTTGCCTCATCCGGGTGCGTTGGGGTCGGCTTTGCGTAGAACAGATTCGTGGCTGCCGCGGGTCTTGACCTTCAACAGCGGCAACCGGTTTGAGGCACCAGCACCGCCCACACTGGCTCCGTTCGCGAGGCCCTCGGTGTCGGTGTGCAGACGCTCGATGATCGCGTCCAGAGAGGCGATCTCCCGGCGCCGTTCGTGAATCCACACGTTGTCGTCGGTGAGTTCCCGCCCGCTACGTCGCCGGTACTGTTCGCGGCGGACCTCGATCAAGTTGACGGTCTTGGCGCGCTGCGCGATCAATTCGTCGAGATGAGTGGCGTCGGTGGCGAAATGCCCGCATGACAGACAAGCATTTCCTTTGTCACAGCTCTTCAGCGGAGGAAGCAGGCACACGCCGTTGGGAAGTACCCGATCCGTGCGGGCCGCCAGTTGAGTCATGTCATAAATATCGGATGGACTGATTGCGATATCGGTGCCGTGTGCGCCGACCTTCTTGTGCCGCAGGAATTCTGACTCAGCTGTTGCAGCAAGCGTCGCAGCGTAGCGCAGGGTCATCTCAGGGGATGCGTGCCCAAGGTATCGCTGTACCACGTGAATGGGAACGCCGTCGTTTAGCAACTCGGTGGCCCGGGTATGGCGCAGCCGATGGGTCTGGCTGAACCGCAGCGGACGCCCGGCCGAGTCGGCCAGGCCGTGAACCTTGTCGAGTTTGTTCAGTGCCACACCGTAGGACTGGTAGGTGCGGGCCCGGTGGCCCTGATGCTGGTGGCGCAGTCCGAGGAACAGGTACTTCGGGCTCAGCCCAGGGTAGCGGCGGCGAACCCACTGTTGCTGTTCGGTGATCACGTTGACCACCGCCTTCTCAACCAGGATCGACGGCAGTACCCCGTCGACCTTGGTCTGCTGGTAGCGCAACTTGGCGACGAATGCGTTGGGGTCATCGGAATCTGTGGGGCGTTCCGGGCCGGGAATAGCGGTCAGAGGGTCGAAGTCGAGCATCAGTATCTCCGAGGCTCGGCGTCCGGTCAGCGCCTGCAGCAGCCAGACGCGCGCGGCTTGCGGGTCTCCGAGGCCGGCGACAACCGAGATCGTTGCATCAGGGTGAGTGATGGCCACCGGCATACCGCGATCGGCCGCCAGCACATCGAGGTAGCACAGCATCTGCTGCAATTCCGACGTGGAGAACCACGTCAGCTCCCGCTGCCGGTTGGCGCGGCGCGTTCGAAACGCCGCGCCCCACAGACGCGTGTAGGTGTCGGTGATCTGAGCCCACCGGGGGTCGCCGGTCGCCGCAGCGGCTTCCTCGGCGTGATCAACCATGAAGGCGTAGAACACCTGGGCCTGCGACTGGGTCGAGTCCACCGCGGATGCTGACAACGGCCGGTCTGGTTTGAACTGTGCGGATGGGGATTTCAGGTAGTTGGAGAACTCGGTGAACAACAACCGCAGGGCGGCGCGGTCATCGGCCAACAGTGGGGTGCTGATGTTGCGGGCGGCCAAGAACGGGCCGAGGTGCCTGGCCATGTTGCGAGCACGATCGGCTACCGATGACCAGCGCAGCAATTCCGCGGTTATGGAGGTGCGCAGCCAGAACCGCACGCCCTCACGCAGCCAGGGCGGGTGGATCGCGGCAAGTTTGACGACTTGGTCATGGCTGGGTTCATGTTCGCGCTGTGGTATGCGGGGATCAGCCCGTAGATCCCAGATGTCATGGGCCCACCACGGGGCATCGGTGCAGCGCACCGATACGTAAAGATGCAGGTGCTCGATCAAGGCCACGACCTGGCGCCGAGCCCCCGCGGAGGGCAGGCGGGCGTTGCGGCGCTCAAAGCGCACCACGGCGTGACGTACGACATCCTCGGCCGCGAGGTCTGCAATGCTCACTGGAGGCCGGTGATACCGCTGCTGGTGCTCGGCGGCGGCGTCGGTCAAGGCGACGGCCGTCCACTTCAGCAGGAACGGCTCGATCTTGCGGATTCCTTCGTGGCCGCACAACCACACCCACCACGCCATTTCTTGGCGAAAGCGTTCTGGGACATCGGCGGGGGTGAAGTCGTGGCCGTCGGGATTGTTCAGGTAGCGCTGGTTGCGCACGAACACGGCGTCGAACGGTGCAGCGTCGATGCGGTAGTGCAAAGTTCGCCACGATTCAGGGACCTGCTGCCATTGCCGATCCCACACGGTGGCCGCCGCGGATCCTGCAGAATCGACGTGACTGTTACGGGGTTGAGTCATGGCTCACCTTCCAGCCGGCGACGAAGCTCTTCCACTGCGCGACCGTGCGCATCTCGGCGTCGGCGGTCACCCACCCGTAGATCGACAGCGTGGTCTGCACATCGGCGTGGCCGAGACGGCGCATCACCACGTGTTCAGGCACCCCAGACAACAGCAGAGCTGTAGCGTGGGTGTGGCGCAGCCAGTGAGGAGTCCAGTCCTGCGGCAACACATCAGCATGGGCGGCCGTGAGGGTGTCCACCTTGTCGTAGACGGTTTCCGGGCGCAACGGTGCATAGCGCTGGCCGCGTGCCAGATTGACGAACACGAAGTGCGACGCCAGATCGGCAACCGCGACGTCGGCGGCCCACCCGATCAGCTGCCACACGTACTCGCTGTAGAGGGCTACCAGATCATCGCCGATGTAGATCCGGCGTGCACCGGACTTGGCTCGTACCCCATGGGGGTGATCGTCGCGGCCGGCCACCAGAATCGACGGAGTCTCACCCCCGGTGATATGGAAATCATTGTGGCGCAAAGATAATGCTTCACCTATTCGCATTCCGGTCTCGGCCAGGACGGCGAAGAATAACCGGTCACGCAAACCCGCCTCGCTGCCGGTCCACTCACCCGACGGCGACTGCACACTGCAGCCATCCAGGATGGCGTTGACTTGATCGGGCAACAACACCGGCGTCTCGCTGCGATTGGGTGCACGCCGGCGGTGCACAGGCACCTCCTGATCACGTCGCGGTCCGACACCAGCCAGGGTGGGGGCATAGCGGCGCCGCGAGGATCGGGCGTGGGAGGAAAACAAGCGGCGGTACGGGCGGGTCAAATCGTGGGCGTCGGCGAAGTACCGGTACATCGACAACACCGCAGCCCCCCGCGGCTGCAACGACGACTCGGCCATCCCAGGCCCGGGCTCACCGATACGGACCATGCCCGGCAGATCCCCAGTCCGCAGATAACACAGGAACTCGCCAAACAGGCTAGTGGGAAAATCATCCCAGGCCGCGCCGGTGTGTTCGAGCACCGTCCACCACGCCGATAGCCCGTATGCGTAGGCACGCACCGTATTTGGAGACGCGCCCTGATCTGCGAGGAACCGCAAGTACTCTCGGGCAGGTGCAACGGGTAGCCGATCGGCGCCGACCACCGTGTAGGTATCAGGCCGGTCCGGGAAACACAGCCGCTGCACCCGCGCCACGTTCAGCAGCCTCTCGCGCCGTTCATGGAGTTTTACCGCGACGGAAATCGTCGAGGCGGACCACTTGATGCCGCTCTTCCGGGGCTGATCCGCTAGCACCGCGCATCCCGACGGCAGCCATCGGGCGCCTGTCAGATGCAGGTGAAGGCCGTTGCGTAGCCAGGAACCATTCGAGCAGATCCGATGGAAATATCATTGACTCGCGTGCGGCCAGCATCGGCACCGAGGCATCCCCGTAGCAGCGTTCCACCCACTTGCGCAGCAGCCTGGGCCGCTCGGGGTCACGTTCGTTCCATCCGGGTTCCGTCATACCCCAGGTATGCCCAGTCTCAGGATTGATCCGTGAATACAGTTGTGTGGTAAGCATTTTTGCGCGATCAGCGTCGATCAATCCCGAGTCACGCATGTGCATGATCAGCGAACCCAACGACAAGCCCCACTTGTCCTTGAGCGGTTTGAGGTTCAACAGTGACATCACCTGTGGCAACTCCGGCGCCAGCGCGGCGACGGGCGCCAACAACTCGGTGGCGAACCGGTTGGCCTCCAACTCCTCGCCCGAGTTCACCGAGCAGTGCCCACGGCTGTGCAACACCAAATGCCCCAACTCATGGGCAACGGTGAATCGGGTCCGTTCCCACGACTCGGATTCGCGCAACACTACGAGCGGGCGATCCCGGTGTCGTCCCACCCAACTCGAATAACCCAAGTGCTTCTCGTCACGCGCTCTCCCCGGTGTGGCCGCGAACTCGCTCTCCCACTCACCCGGAGTGCGCCGCCGGACGATCACCGGTGCACCCAATCGCTCAGTTTCATACATCAAATCATCCAGTGGCTCATGAGGTTCTAGCCCCATCGCCTCGCGCAGCCACCCTGCGGCCTGGACCGCGCTCGGCCGGTGATGATCCTTGCCGCAGATCGACGGGACCTTCACATGAGGCAATTTCGACCGCTCATCCAGGTCGCCGAGAAAATCGCCGGCGAGCGAAGCGAACGTCGCCAAGAAGTCCTGCTCGCCAACAGTCATCGACTTTGGCGCCCGGAAAAGCAACTCACCCGCCGATACGCGAGACTGCGGTTCCGAGCTGAAAAACCGTGCAGGAAAGCGGAACAACTCCGACAGCCCCGCAACCTCATCAACGGACAACATGATCGTCGAAGACTTCTCGATCTTCGTCTGGCGGGCATTGCTCCAGCCAACCAGGCCCACCACAGAAGTTGCCGTCATGCGCCGCAATAGCCGGGCCTGCCGGACCCGTGCACCAAAAACCTCGATCATCGTGCGCTCGATTCAACATCACCCGAGTGGGAGCCCCGCATGCACCCAGCAGTGTGCACGAGGGCTACGACGATTCCGGCGGCGCTTCGTTCAGTGTCTCCTCGGTGACGCCGTCGGCATCCGCGAAGTCCTCGTCCCGGCGCCGCTTTCCGGGCATTGCAACCTCGGTAGCCTGCGTGAACGGATCCATGGTGGGTGCCGTTTTCGCACGCTGCTCCATGATCGGTGGCGGCAGCGGAGTGCTGGCGTAGAGTACCTGAACCTTGTCGGTGAGTATGCCCGCAGCCAAGACCGCACCACCCAAGCCCAGATTGCCTGGCCACCACAGTACGTATTGCCGATACCCGGGAGGCTCCGGAATGCCATCCCCGCCGCCGATTGGGTACCCCAATTCCTCCTCGATACTCAGCTGATGCTCGCCGGGCACATACTCCACCGATTCGAGCAGGCTGCCGTCCCAGTTGCGTGGATGTTTGCGCACCCCGATACGAGACCCCTTCCCGTCGACCAGAACAATCCCAAACCCGTTGCCCTTGATCGCCTTCAAAGTCGAGTCCTCGGTCTGGCGACGCCACCTCGAGAACAGCAACGTCTCCAGCAGCGTGCATGACACGGTGATTCCTCGGGGATCGTTCCCCTGATCGACGTACCGGTCCGGAACCTCCGCCAACCTCGCACACAGATCGCCATGCGTTTCGCCCAACACGAGAGCATGCTGCTCGACGAACTTCTCCACCAGCAGTTGTGGATTGTCGTGTAGGTCCATGGGGTGAATTTTTACCCCGGTATCCCACATCGGCCGGCGCGCCACGCCGTGCAAACTTGGAAAATGTTTGGCCAACCATACCTAAGAGGATACATGTATACGATGATTAATGTGCAGGTAAACACGCTGATTGACCAATAGAACGTGTTAAACCTCTGATAAGCCGTCTAATTGCACGCCGGACCGGCTGCAGGGCCCTCATCACTGCCACCGACGGCCTGACGACCTTCCCGATCGCCGGCCCGTACGCGACTGCGCGCGAGGCTCGCATAGACCTGCCGAGGGTTCGTGAGCAGTTCGACCCAGCTGGCCGTTATCGCTGGGATGTTGCGACTACGTCCGACGAGACGGTGGTCGGTGTGGCGAACGCTGAATGCCGTCCGCGGAGCGCGCACGTGCCCGGCGGCGCTTGAAGCGTTGCCTGTAGGCACCGCCAGGGATCGTCGACTCAGGACGGCCTGGCCGCCTCGCAGTGCACTCTCTCCGCTCGGCGGTAGCAGGGGGCGTCGTTGAGGTGCCCCGGCGAGTGTCGCAGCAACCGAAATGTCGGTAACAACTGCAAAGCTCATCAACAAGACCATGCTCGAGCAATACGAGGAATGAAAGGCGGAGCGAAACCATGACCGCAACGGTCTCAATGGGAGGCGTCCGCGTCATGTGGGTAGGGGCTGCTGCCGAGCGCATGGATCAACGAACGCCGTGGTGGCGGCAGGCGCTCACCCCATCGTCGACGAATTCCCCCCTGCCTGCGCGGAAGCTGCGCTCGTCAGCCCTTCAGGCACCCACAATCGGGGACAAAGTCGATGAAGTAGTGACCGACCCGGCGAGCCGAGCAACCAGCTTGGGCGTCGATGTCACATGGCCTGGACAAGAACCGTCAAGGCTAGAGTTCAGGGGTACTGACAACGGGCCGGTCTGGATGTTCAGCGCCGGGATCGGCTGGGTCATCGACACGTACGTGACCTGGCCGAACCTGTTCGGCGCCCTGTCGTCAGAGTGGGTACGAAGGTTTTTCGGGTACGGCACCTGGACCGCGCACGAGATCGTGGCGATTCGACAGGTAACCCCAAATGTTGTGATGTGCTTGGCGAATGGCTTCGACATCGCCAACCGGCATGGCGAAATCCATCCTGAATGGATCGGCTTCGCGCGGGTGAGCGATACATCCGTGGCGCTACTACAAGGCAACTTCGACGAGAAAGATACGGCCGCGGCGCTGATGCAAGGCCACTTCGGCGAAACCGATAAGCTACGGCCTCCGCGTGGGGACCTCTATGGGCTCATCGCAACCTATGACCTGCAGCGATTCGCGCCCCAATTCGGCGTGCAATGGGTGAGGAACTTCCTTGGCGACACACGGGGCGATCAGGAGTAGTGAGGCGAAGATGAGCACATCCGATAATGGTGACGAGATCACCGACGAGGATCTTCGACAGGTCGTGTTCGGCGACCTCGAAGTGCCAGGCGATGCTGTGGTTGGCGAGTGGGTGAGGACACCCCATGGAATTCTGCGGGATCTGACCTTTCCCCCAATCTACGAGGAGCCTGGCATCGGGACAGTAGAACTCCTCGGCCAGCAAGCACAGAACGGGGAGATCCGGTATGGGGTGCGAATTAACGTAAACGGTGACGTTTCAACGGAATTAGCGAGCTTGATAAAGGCAGCGATCGGCGACGCCGTGAGCAACGCCGAAAGCCTCAACGGAGAAAGTGCGCCGTAAGCGGACGGACCTGAGCGGGGCAAGCATTCTGCCGCGTGTCGGGCATTGAACCGCTGACCGCTAGAACCGTGTGAAAGACCTACCGAACGCACGCCAAGGCAACTACAGCTGCCCGACCGTCGTTATCGTTTCAGGTATGCCCAGCTGCACATTCTGGATACAGCCGATGCCGGCACTGCCGTGAGCGGGGGGACACCACCGCGGCCGTGGGTGCAGACGGTCCCGCCAGGCCACATCACCATGCCGGTCAACGAGGTTGTCGCGCTAGCTGATGCCATCCTCGAGTACGCACCAGCACCCCTGCCGACCAAGCTAAGACGCACGCTGGCCGAAGCCGTCTATCGGTGCGCCGGAGTCCCAGACGCATACGAGAACCCGGACTGGCTGCGGCTGCGCGACCAGATTCTCGCGCCAGGGGTTGACCGCCTTTTAACCGTGCTCGGGCAGGTACTTCCGCTCGTAGCGGCCGCAGCAAGGCAGTCGCCAAATCCTGTCGTAGATCAAGCATTAGCCGAATTAGGTGAGCTACCGGAAACCATTCTTGCCCTCGGCCGCAACGGGCCGATACCGCCGACGATGGAGAGCGGGCTCATCTCCACCATGAAGCTGATCCTGCAACGAGTCCAGGACCAGCACCCCCCAGCACCCTGAGCACCCCACCAAAGTCAGCACAGCCTGCCTCAAGGCCCCACCGCACGAGTCGCTATTCGTCGTCGGCGGCAGTGATGAGCTGAAGCCCGGGCGCCCCGTCGAATATCCCGTCATGGGAGATCAACGACACGTCAAGGCGCATCGCCGCGGCGGCGATCCATCGGTCCCCATCATGGAGCTTGCCGGCGAGCGCATGGCCGATCTGTGCGCAGTGCGCACGCAAGGCGGCGCACGTGGTGACTATCTCATCATCAGGCTGAACGACAGTCAGTTCAGCGATGCGGCGTTCAAGTCGCCGGCGCCGCAGCTGTCCCCACCCGGCGCGCAGAACGCCATAGCGGAGTTCCATCACCGTTTGGAAGGCGAGCAAGACGGGCCTTGGGCCGATCAGCGCCCGATACTGCTCAGCGAGTCGATTGGGGCGGTCATCAAAAAGCCAGCTGACGACCATCGTGTCCACGACAACACCCGGTGACTGGGCATTGGTCATGCGTCCGCTAGCGCGGCTTGAAAGGCGGCCCACTCCTCCTCGGGTACCCCCTCGATGACGAGGCGATCACGCGGAGGCAGCGGCCGTGCGCGCCTAATTGCCTCGTCGGGCGTGTAGACACGCACGACCGGCTCTTCAGGCTGCTCGACGCTGGACATGATGCAAAGCTTACTGTCGCGTGCGCACCTCCGCAGCCTCATCGGTTCCCCGCGCAAGCGGGGGTGATCCGTAGACAAGGGCCGCCGGAGTCGCTGCTTGCGCCCGTGTTCCCCGTGTACGCGGGGTTGATTGGATGGCCGGCATGGACTCCCGGGGAGGCGGGGGCCCCCCGCCCGCAGGTCAAGGCAGTGGTGTTGTCCGGCCACGCCGCGGCCGGCGCGGGACCGCGGGCGGG
>CAXYUC010000089.1:0-18424 GCA_964292075.1 uncultured Mycolicibacter sp. | reverse complement strand
GGGGTGGCCCGCCGCGCCCGCGGGGTGTGGGCCGCCCTGAGGGGAAAATGACCCTGCCGGGGGGGGGGGTTACCCGACCTTCCCCCCCCTGACCAGATTCAACGACGAAGGCGAAACTAGGAGAGGCGCTCGACCACCATGGCCATGCCCTGGCCGCCGCCCACACACATGGTCTCCACGCCGAACTGCTTGTCGTGGGTGGCCAGGTTGTTCAGCAGGGTGGCGGTGATCCGGGCGCCGGTCATACCGAACGGGTGGCCCAGGGCGATCGCCCCGCCGGACACGTTCAGCTTGTCCTCGTCGATGCCCAGTTCGCGGGCCGAGCCGAGCACCTGCACCGCGAAGGCCTCGTTGATCTCGAACAGGTCGATGTCGGAGACCGACATCTTGGCGTTCGCCAGCGCCTTCTTGACGGCCTCGATCGGACCCAGGCCCATGATCTCCGGCGACAGGCCCGACACCCCGGTGGACACGATCCGGGCCAGCGGCTTGAGGCCCAGCTCCTTGGCCTTGGTGTCGCTGGTGATCATCACGGCGGCGGCACCGTCGGTCAGCGGGCAGGCGTTGCCGGCGGTGATCGTGCCGTTGGGCCGGAACACTGGCTTGAGCTGGCTGATCTTCTCGTAGGTGGTGCCGGCGCGCGGGCCGTCGTCGGTGCTCACCACGGTGCCGTCGGGCAGCGTGACCGGCGAGATCTCGCGGGCGAAGAAGCCGCTGTTGATGGCCTCCTCGGCGCGATTCTGGCTGCGCACACCCCAGTGGTCCTGGTCCTCACGGCTGATGCCGGTGTGCAGCACCACGTTCTCGGCGGTCTGGCCCATCGCGATGTAGACGTCGGGAAGCAGGCCGTCGCCGCGCGGGTCGTGCCATTCGGTGGCACCGGCCGCGGCAGCCTCGGAGCGGGCAACACCTTCGTCGAACAGCGGGTTCTTGCTGTTCGGGGCGCCATCGGCGGCACCGATGGCGAACTGCGAGACGGTCTCCACCCCGGCGGAGATGAACGCGTCACCCTCGCCGGCCTTGATCGCGTGGAACGCCATCCGGGTGGTCTGCAGCGACGACGAGCAGTACCGGTTCACCGTGGTGCCGGGCAGGAAGTCGTAGCCGAGTAGCACCGAGACCACGCGCCCGATGTTGTAGCCAGAGGCGCCGCCCGGCTGGCCACAGCCCATCATCAGGTCGTCGATTTCGCGCGGGTCCAGCGCAGGCACCTTGTCCAGGGCCGCGCGCACCATCTGGGCGGCCAGGTCGTCGGGCCGCATGGTGACCAGGGATCCCTTACCGGCCCGGCCGATCGGCGAACGCGCAGTTGAGACGATTACAGCTTCAGGCACTTCTGGCTCCTTGAGATCGGGTAATAGAGCCGAATCTAGCCCGACCAGGCCACCACGCGGGAATCGGGCCGGTCCAGCACAGCGCAGAGCGCCGGGATCATTTGGCCCGCCGCCAGGGCGTAACCCGCCGCAGACGGGTGGTACTGGTCCGCGGCGAACAGCAGTTGGGGGCTGTCATGGAATTCTCGTGCCCGGAAGTCGGCGAATGGCACGGCGATACCGCCGGCTGCCTTGACCGCCAAGGTCTGGGCTCGGGCCAGCTGGCACGCCCGGGCGTGTGCGACCCAGCGCAGCGGCCGCGGGATCGCGCTGATCGCCCCGAACTTGGGGCAGGTGCCCACGATCACCACCGCGCCGCTGGCCCGCAGTCGCTTCACCGCGGTACGCAGCCGCTGCACCGATCCGGCGATGCTGTGCAGGGCGGTGACGTCATTGGCGCCGATCATGATCACCGCCACATCCGGTGGCGGACCGGCGACGAACATCGCGTCCACCTGCCCGGCCAGGCCTTTGGAGGTGGCGCCCACAATTGCTTTGGTGCTCAACCGAATTCGCAAGCCGGTGCGCTGCGCCAACGCCTTGGCGATCAGCGCGCCGGGAACCTCGCCCGCGGAAAGGCAGCCATAGCCGGTCGCGGTGGAGTCGCCGAACACCATCAGGTGCAGATCGACGTTCGCCCCGCGGCGAAAGGGCTGAACTTCGGTGTCGTCGGCGACGTATAAACCATCAGCACGGGGTGGAAGGTCCCAAGCCTTGGGGATCGTCTGGCGGGCCCGGTCGGCCTGGCCTGCAAGAAGATGGCGCACACCCAGGTAGACGGTGCCGCTGAAAGCGAACACGCCCGCAGTGGCCAGCGTGCCCGCCGAGCGCCGCGTTGCGCCGATCCCCATGCCCCGATTCTAGGGAAGGGACGCCGATGTCGCCTGAGTGCAGCAAACAAATATTGTCACGAAGCGGACCCGATGCAGTATCGGAACGAATCATAAGATTTCTTCTCAGTTTTTCGCGTGTGACGATATACGGTACCGCGTTGGCTGTGCCGGCCCGGGCCGGCTGGAGGGAGTGTCCATCATGACCGCACCCGACACAATTCCCAGCTCGTTACGTGTTCGAACCCGCCTGTACCCCAGTTCGCGACCCTACCGTTACGGCCGTCATGACGGGCTGCCCGTCGAGGTTGCCGAGGAGTCGGCCAGCGTCGAGGGACGGCTGGCGTGGCTGGCGGCCCGGGCCACCATTCGGCCGGTCCTCTCGGTCGGCAGCTACCTCCCGCGGATGCCGTGGCCGTTCGGGTTGGTCGACTTTGCCGCGAAGGCGGTGTTGCCGGCGCCGGGCACCATCCGCGCCACCATCCGGCTTCCGCGCTGCAAGGCGCAAATGGTGCGTGCAGCCGGTGTCCTGCCCGCCGACGGCACCCGTCGGGTCGTGCTGTACATGCACGGTGGGGCCTTTTTGGCCTGCGGGGCAAACACCCACGGCCGGCTCGTCACCAAGCTGTCGAAGTATGCCGACAGTCCGGTCCTCGTGGTGGAGTACCGGATGATCCCCAAGTACTCCATCGCCGACGCGATCGACGACTGTTACGACGGCTACCGCTGGCTGCGGCGCCAGGGTTACCAACCGGACCAGATCGTGCTGGCCGGCGACTCTGCCGGCGGTTACCTGTCGTTGGCGCTGGCCGAACGATTGCTGGACGAGGGTGATGAGGACATGCCGGCGGCGATCGTCGCGATGTCGCCGCTGCTGGAGATCGCCAAGGAAGCCAAGAAGGCACACCCCAACATCCACACCGGTGCGATGTTCCCGCCCAAGGCATTTGACGCGTTGGTGGAACTGGTGGAAGTGGCGGCCCGCCGCGACCGCACCCACGGCAGTGAAGTTCTCGAACCGCTGCAGCACGTCAAGCCCGGACTTCCACGCACTCTGATCCACGTCTCCGGCTCCGAGGTGCTGCTTCACGACGCCCGACTGGGGGCCAAGGTGCTCGCGGCAGCCGGTGTTCCGGTGGAGCTGCGGGTGTGGCCCGGCCAGATTCACGTCTTCCAGATCGCCGCCCCGTTCGTGCCGGAGGCCACCCGCTCGTTGCGCCAAATCGGCGAATACATCCGGGAAGCCACCGGCTAGGCAGGCCGTGGCCCGCTAGGCAGAGTCGCCTGAGACGATGGCAGGTATGCGGATAGCGCGCCATATCAGTGACCTCATCGGCAACACCCCGCTCGTCGAGCTGAATTCGATCGTTCCACCCGGCGCCGGCCGGGTGGTGGCCAAAGTCGAGTACCTCAACCCGGGTGCGAGCTCCAAGGACCGCATCGCGGTGAAGATGATCGACGCGGCCGAGGCCAGCGGGGCGCTCAAGCCCGGCGGCACCATCGTCGAGCCCACCTCCGGCAACACCGGTGTCGGCCTGGCGTTGGTGGCCCAGCGTCGCGGCTACAAGTGCGTGTTCGTCTGCCCGGACAAGGTCAGCGAGGACAAGCGGAACGTGTTGCGGGCCTACGGCGCCGAGGTGGTGGTGTGCCCGACCGCCGTACCGCCGGACGACCCGGCCAGCTACTACAGCGTCTCCAACCGGCTTGTCGAGGAGATCGACGGCGCCTGGAAGCCCGATCAGTACTCCAACCCCGCGGGCCCCGAGAGTCACTACGAGACCACGGGGCCGGAGATCTGGGCCGACACCGACGGCCAGGTCACCCATTTCGTCGCCGGGATCGGGACCGGCGGCACCATCACCGGCACCGGCCGTTACCTCAAAGAGGTGTCCGAAGGCCGGGTGCAGATCATCGGCGCCGACCCAGAAGGCTCGGTGTACTCCGGCGGCACCGGCCGGCCGTATCTGGTGGAAGGAGTCGGTGAGGACTTCTGGCCGGCGGCCTACGACCCGAGCATTCCCGACGGCATCATCGCGGTGTCCGATGCGGATTCGTTCGACATGACCCGGCGGCTGGCCCGGGAGGAGGCGCTGCTGGTCGGCGGCTCCTGCGGGATGGCCGTGGTGGCGGCGGTGGAGACCGCCGTCAAAGCCGGCCCCGACTCGCTCGTCGTCGTCCTGTTGCCCGACGGCGGCCGGGGCTACATGTCGAAGCTGTTCAACGATGCCTGGATGTCGTCCTACGGTTTCCTGCGGTCCCGGCTGGACGGTTCGACGGTGCAGCCCACGGTCGCCGACGTGCTGCGGGCCAAGGCGGGGGTGCTGCCGGACCTGGTGCACACCCATCCGGCCGAGACGCTGCGCGACGCGATCGGGATCCTGCGCGAGTACGGGGTGTCGCAGATGCCCGTCGTGGGCGCCGAACCGCCGGTGATGGCCGGCGAGGTGGCCGGCAGCGTGTCCGAGCGCGATCTGCTGTCCGCGGTGTTCGAGGGCCGCGCGAAGCTTGCCGACGCGGTGTCGCAGCACATGGGCCCCCCGCTGCCGCTGATCGGATCCGGCGAGGTCGTCGGTGTCGCCGCCACCACACTGGCGGAGGTGGACGCGGTGATGGTGGTCGAGGACGGCAAACCGGTGGGCGTCATCACTCGCCACGACCTGTTGGGCTTTTTGTCCGACGGGCCACGCCGTCGATAAAGCGTTGACGTTCACTGTCCTGCGGTAGCGTTTGGACCGTTCACCGATACGACCCGAAAGGGTGGAGATGACCGACTTTCCGCCGCCCCCGCAGGGCAACTACCCACCCCCGTCCGGTGACTTTCCGTCGCAGGGCAACTACCCTCCGCCTCCCGGCAACTACCCGCCGCCCCAGGGCAATTACCCGCCCCCGCCGCCCGGCAACTACCCCCCGCCTCCTCCGGGTAACTACCCGCCGGCTCCTCCGGGCTACGGCGCGTACCCCGGTCCGGTCGGAAACGCGGTGGGCCAGCTGCCAAAGGAGGCCTACACGTCCTGGCTGACCAGGGTGGGCGCGTACTTCATCGACGCCCTCCCGATCCTGGTGCTCTACGGCATCCCGTCGATGATCGCCAGTACCACGGCCGACAAGGAGTGCATCACCAGCTCCGACGGATTCGCCTGCACGGTCACGCCGTCGAGCACCGGAGCGGTGCTGATGTTCCTCGGCTGGCTGGCAGCGCTCGCCTACGGGATCTGGAACTTCGGCTATCGGCAGGGCACCACCGGATCGAGCATCGGTAAGTCGGTGCTGAAGTTCAAGGTGGTCTCCGAGGCCACCGGCCAGCCCATCGGGTTCGGGATGTCGATCGTGCGCCAGTTGGCACACATCATCGACGGCGCGATCTTGTGCATCGGCTACCTGTTCCCGCTGTGGGACGCCAAACGCCAGACGATCGCCGACAAGATCATGACCACCGTCTGCCTGCCGATCCGTTGAGCCAGAAGCAACCGCATAGCAATACGGGCCTGTCCACCACGGCGATCCACGCCGGATTCCGTCCGGACCCGGCAACCGGGGCCGTCAACGTACCGATCTACGCCAGCAGCACCTTCGCCCAAGACGGCGTCGGCGGCCTGCGCGGCGGATACGAATACGCGCGCACCGGCAATCCGACCCGGGCCGCCCTGGAGACGGCGCTGGCCGCGGTGGAGCGGGGCCGATTCGGCCGGGCGTTCGGTTCGGGGATGGCCGCCACGGACTGCGCGTTACGGTCGATACTGCGCCCCGGCGATCACCTGATCATTCCCGACGACGCCTACGGGGGCACCTTCCGGCTGATCGACAAGGTCTTCACCCAGTGGGGTGTGGCGCACACCCCGGTGGCGCTGTCCGACCTGGATGCGGTTCGCGGGGCGCTCACCGACAAAACCAGGCTGATCTGGGTGGAGACCCCCACCAACCCGCTACTGTCGATCGCCGACATCGCGGGCATCGCGGCCATCGGCAAAGAAGCCGGCGCAAAGGTACTGGTGGACAACACCTTCGCCTCGCCCGCACTGCAGCAGCCGCTGACGCTGGGCGCCGACGTGGTGTTGCATTCGACCACCAAATACATCGGCGGCCACTCCGACGTGGTGGGCGGCGCGCTGGTCACCGATGACGAAAAGCTCGACGCTGCTTTCGCATTCCTGCAGAACGGGGCGGGCGCGGTACCTGGTCCCTTTGACGCCTACCTGACCATGCGCGGCCTGAAGACGTTGGTGCTGCGGATGCAACGGCACAGCGAGAACGCCGCCGCGCTCGCCGTCTTCCCGACCGGGCATCCCGCGGTGAGCACGGTGCTCTCCCCGGGGCTGCCGGAGCCCCCCGGCCACGAGGCCGCCGCGGCACAGATGCGCGGGTTCGGCGGCATGGTGTCGGGCCGGATGCGTGGCGGCCGAGCCGCCGCCGAGAAGCTGTGCGCCGGAACCGAGATCTTCATCCTGGCCGAGTCGCTGGGCGGGGTGGAGTCGCTGATCGAACTACCCGGCGCCATGACGCATGCGTCGACGGCGGGTTCGCAACTTGAGGTTCCCGACGACTTGGTGCGCCTGTCGGTGGGCATCGAGGACATTGACGACCTGATCGCCGACCTGAAGCAGGCGCTGGACTAAGCGACGAGCCCCGCGACGAGGACTCAGGAGTGGTAGGGCTCCGCGCTGACCAGGGTCACCTTGACGGTCTTGCCGCTGGGCACCGTGTAGCTGCGCTCTTCGTCCACCTTGGCGCCCAGCAGGGCGTGGCCCAGCGGCGAGTTCGGTGAATACACCTCGAGCTTGTCCTCGTTGACGCCCTCCTGGCGGGTGGCGATCAGGAAGGTCTCGGTGTCGGACTTGTCGCCGTCGTAGAAGACCGTGACCACCGAGCCCGGCAATGCCACGCCGGACTGGGTCGGAGCCTCGCCGACCTTGGCGTTGTTGAGCAACTCCTGCAGCTGCCGGATGCGGGCCTCTTGCTGGCCCTGCTCCTCACGTGCGGCGTGGTAGCCGCCGTTCTCGCGCAGGTCGCCTTCCTCGCGGCGGTCGTTGATCTCCGCGGCGATCACCGGACGGTTCGCGATCAGCTGGTCAAGCTCCGCCTTGAGACGGTCGTGTGACTCCTGCGTCAACCAGGTCACCTGGGTGTCCGTCATCTCACTGTGCTCCTTGGTGTCGTCGGATCCGGCGCCATTGGGCAGCGGGGCGACATCGTTCTAATGCAGCAATACACGGTCCCAGCTGGAACCGTGTATCCGTACAGGGTACCACCGCGGCGTCATGGTGATCGTAGGTAATCGGGGACGTCGCTGCCGCAACCGTAGACGTCGCCCATGACAGGTGGCTGGGACGATTTCACGGTCGTCGTGACCTGTACGGTGGCCGACTCAGACGGCGGTATCAGCACTTCACGTCGACCGGTCTCGCTGCCATCGCTGGATCGGACCCGCACGATGCAGGCCGCCGGACTCGAGGGGTCGGAACGAGTCACGCTGAACTTAACCGAGACGGTCTGGTCGTCGAGCACCTCGTAGCCGTACAGCTCGCCCTTGACCTCGGCGGTTGCAAAGCGCTGGTAGCCCACCACCGCGATGGCGGCGACGGTGGCGATCGCCAGCGCGCCCAGTGCGATCGCCAGCAATCGACGGGGCAGGGCACTGCCCTGGGTATCCCCGTATCGGGCCGGCTTGGAGTCGGTCATCGTGAGGTGTGTCCCATGGTCAACGGTGGAGTCGGGAGCGATTACCGCGCCCGCCGCAGGTGGTGTAACGATGGGGGCCGGAAACCATCTGGAACTATAGGCGTCCGGTCCGGGGTTCCGGCAGGAGGAACCTGGAGGGAACGGGGAATGTGCGCATGAGTGGACTGCGGTTGATGGCGGTGCATGCCCACCCCGACGACGAGTCCAGCAAGGGCGCGGCCACGCTGGCCCGCTACACCGCCGCTGGGCACCAGGTGATGGTGGTGACGCTGACCGGCGGCGAGCGCGGCGACATCCTCAACCCCGCGATGGACCTGCCCGATGTGCACGGTCGGATCGCCGAGGTCCGGCGCGACGAGATGGCCAAGGCCGCCGAGATCCTCGGGGTTGAACACCACTGGCTGGGATTCATCGACTCCGGCCTGCCCAAGGGCGACCCGCTGCCGCCGCTGCCCGACGATTGCTTTGCGCTGGTGCCGCTGGAGGTGTCCACCGAAGCCCTGGTGCGGGCGGTGCGCCAGTTCCGTCCGCATGTGATGACCACGTACGACGAGAACGGCGGCTATCCGCACCCCGATCACATCCGTTGCCACCAGGTGTCGGTGGCCGCGTTCGAGGCGGCCGGCGACCACCGCCTTTACCCGCAGGCCGGTGCGCCCTGGTCGGTCTCCAAGCTCTACTACAACCACGGGTTTCTGCGGCAACGGATGCAGCTGTTGCAGGACGAGTTCGCTCGCAACGGTGAGGTCGGCCCGTTCGCCAAATGGCTGGAGCACTGGCAGCCCGACCACGACGTGTTCGCCGACCGGGTGACCACGCGCGTCGAATGCGCCGAGTACTTCAGCCAGCGTGATGACGCGCTGCGCGCGCACGCCACGCAGATCGACCCCAACGGCGACTTCTTCGCCGCGCCGATCGAGTGGCAGCAGCGACTCTGGCCGACCGAGGAGTTCGAGCTGGCTCGATCTCGGGTGCCGGTTACTCTGCCGGAGACGGACCTGTTCGCCGGGATCGAGGACAACGGATGAACCACGCTGTGCTGACCGTGCTGTGGATGGCGGCCGATGATGTGCCGCGCGATACCGGGCCGGATTTCGGCAAGGCCAGCCCGTTCGGACTGTTGGTCATCGTGCTGCTGATGCTCGGCACGTTCGGGTTGGTGTGGTCGATGAACCGCCAGCTCAAGAAGTTGCCGGAATCGTTCGACCCCGAGCACCCCGACGCTGATCAAGCCGCCGACGAGGGAACCGTCGGGTCCGCGACTTCCGGCGATCTCCCGGGCGACGACGGGCCGGGATCAGCGCCGCCGCAGTCGTAGCGCTAACAGCTCCACAACGCCGGGTTTCGGGCACGTGACTACCGGATTAACCTTTGCGCCTTCGGGTTTCGTCAGTATCGGGGCTATCGCCGACCCTAGTGCTGCGTGAGATGATTGCCCTGAACACGGCTTGGGAGAAGGGTTCAGAGTTGGCCATGCTCGCAGATCGCTCACCCGGGTTGGCGCTGTCGCCGATCATCTTGATGGTGCTGCTGGTCGGCCTCATCAGGGTTCCGGCCGTGCACGCTGACGCGGTCGACACCACTTTTCTGGGCGCCCTCAACTCCAAGGGCATTGACTTCGCCAATGGGCAGTCCGCGGTCATGGCGGGCCATGAGGTCTGCGACGAGCTTGACGGCGGTCGGCAGAAGAACGACGTGGTGTCCGAGGTGATGCAGAGCAGTCGGCTCGATGATTATCACGCCGGCTTCTTCGTCGGGGTCAGCGTCAGCGCGTTCTGCCCGCGCCATCACGGTTAGTCCTGCTCAGCCCGCAGAGGGCGGCTTGGGCATGACCGGGCCCCGCAGCTCCAAACCGACTTCTAGGTCCTCGTACTTCTGCTGCTTGCGTTTACGCCAGCCGCTGCCCGCAGAATTCGATGGGGGCACCATCGGCGGCATGATCGGCGGGATGCCGGCGAACGTCGTCGACTGGCTTGCGGGCAGGGGTGCCGCGGACGACGCCAGCTGCACCGGCGCCTGTGTCGCGGCCAGAAATCCCGCGGCGGCGGGCGGCGCGGTCAGCGGGCCCACCTTCACCCCGACACCGATTGCGGCCGAGGGCATTTCGGACAGGCCTGCGGCGCCCAGCGCACCCAGCCCGAGCGGCATCGCCGGGATCAAGGCGGACTCGCCCTCGGCGAGGCCTTGCGCCATGGCGGAGTTGACGTTCTGCAACGCCTGCGCCGAGGTGTTCTGGGCAAGGTAGCTGAGCAGGTTGATCGGGAATCCGGATGACACGAACTGGTTGGCGTAGGTGTTCGCCAGGCCGGACCAACTGGCGTTGGGGTCGAATCCGCTCAGCGACGACTCCAATGACGCCAAAGTCGAGTCGGCAGAGGGGGTGCCGGTGGTCGCTGTCGCCGGCGTCGGTGAGCTGAACGAGGGCACCGCGGTGGCTTGCGCCGAGGCCGCCTGATAGCGACTCATCGCGGCGGTGTTGTTCGTCCACATGCCCAGATATTGGCTCTCGTTCTCCGCGATGGCCGCAGAGTTGGTCCCGAACCGATTGGTCGCCAGCAGTTGCACGCGGCGAGTGCGGTTAGCGTTGATTGCCGCGGTCGGGGTCACCGCGGTGCGGACCGACTCGAAGGCCGCTGCGGCGGACTGGATCGAGGCGGCGGTGCGCCGGCACTGCTGTGCCGTGGCCCGCAGCCACACCAGGTAGGGCTCGGCCGACTGCACCATTGCCGCCGCGGAACGGCCGCGCCATGAGTCCACCAACGACGACAGTGCGGCGAGGTAGTCGTCCGCGTATTCATCCAGGTGAGCGCCCAGTTGTCGCCACACGCCGGAAGCCTCGACAAGAGACTTCGCGCCGGGACCGGTGTGGACCAGCGCGGAGGAGATCTCGGGGGGAGCGGTTATGGACTGCATTTACATCCGGTGGTTGTGGTGCCGGTTCATTTAGGCGATTGCGCTGATGGCGGTCGAGAGGCGCGACTTGAACGCCTCGGGGATGGGGACGTAGCCGTGGTCGGCCAGCTCGTGCTGGCCGTCGCCGATCGCGCTCTGCAGGAACGCGCGCACCGCGGTTCCGACCTGTGGGTCGGGGTACTTCGAGCAGACGATCTCGTAGGTGGCCAGCACGATCGGGTAGGCGCCCGGCTGGTTCGGCCGGTAGAAGGAGATGGTGTCCAGCGCTAGATCGTTGCCTTCGCCGATGAACCAGGCCGACGAAATGGTTTTACCGACCGAGTCCTCGCTGATCGTGACCGGATCCGGGCCGGCCGAGGTGATGACGTTGGCCATGCCCAGGTGGTGGCTCTGGGCGAAGGACCACACGGTGTAGGTGATCGACCCCTCGAGGGCGGCCGCGGCCGCGGCGACGCCCTCGTTGCCGTGGGCGGTCTGGCCGGCAGCGCCGTTGAACGTTCGTCCGGCCCCTTTGCCCCAGGTGCCGGCGGATGCGGTGTCCAGGTAGCGCTGGAAGTTGTCGGTGGTCCCGGACGCGTCGCTGCGGGACACCACCCGGATCGGCACCGCGGGCAGGTCGGTGCCGGTGTTGAGCGCGGCGATCGCGGGATCGTTCCAGCTGGTGATGGTGCCGTTGAAGATGTTGGCCGCGGTGGGTCCGTCCAGATTCAGCGATGTCAGGGCGCCCAGGCGGAATGCGATCGCGATGGGCCCGAAGACCATCGGCAGGTTCCATACCGGTGCGCCGCAGCGCTGCTGGGCGCGGTCGTATTCACCTTTGCTCAGCGGCGAGTCGGAGCCACCGAAATCCGTTTGGTCGGACATGAATTCGTTAATGCCCGCGCCGGATCCGTTCGGCTGGTAGGTCAGGCTCTGGCCGGGGCAGGCTTGGCTGAACGTCGCGACGAACCGCGTCATCGCGTTGGCCTGAGCCGTGGATCCGCTGGCCTTCAGGTTCGGGTCTCCGCCACAGTCCACCCCGGACGCCGGATTCTGTGGCGGGTGGCTCGGGGCCGCCGCGTCATGGCCCCCGCCGCACCCGGACAGCAGCGCAGCGCTCACGGCCAGCAAGCTCGGTACGGCACGTCGATCGATGTCAATCACATCCCTCGGGTCCTCTTATCGGCGAATGCTAGCAATGGCGCAAGTCCGGCAACATTGTTGCTGTAGAGATGAATTCAAAAATTCGGCAATCGTTTTCGATCTGGTCACCAGCTGGGCAGCCGGCGTCTGCCTGTGGGTCTGGGGAGCTGCCGCCGGGGACCGGGATTAGCGTGAATGGATGGCCAACCGTCTCGCAGCGTCCGCCAGCCCCTACTTGCGTCAACACGCCGACAACCCGGTGCACTGGTGGGAGTGGACACCCGAGGCGCTGGCCGAGGCCGCCGCGCGCGACGTGCCGATCCTGCTGTCGGTCGGCTACGCGGCCTGCCATTGGTGTCACGTGATGGCGCACGGCTCGTTCGAGGACGCCGAAGTCGCCGCGGCGATGAACGCGGGCTTCGTGTGCATCAAGGTCGACCGGGAGGAGCGCCCGGATATCGATGCGATCTACATGACCGCCACCCAGGCGCTGACCGGGCGCGGCGGCTGGCCGATGACCTGTTTTCTGACCCCCGACGGCCGGCCGTTCTACTGCGGCACGTATTACCCCAAAGATGCTTTCCTGAACCTTCTTTCGGCCATCACCGCCACCTGGAACGAGCGCCGCGACGAAGTCGAGGAGGCTTCGGACAACATTGCCGCCGAGTTGCGCTCGATGGCCGCCGGACTGCCGGGGGAGGGCCCGCCGGTAGACGCGATGCTGTGCGACGCCGCGGTGGCCGCGGTGCTGCGTGACGAGGACATCGCGCACGGCGGCTTCGGCGGTGCGCCGAAGTTCCCGCCGTCGGCGCTGCTGGAAACCCTGCTGCGTCACCACGAACGGACCGCGACCCGCCCGGCGCTCGATGCGGTGGCGCGCGCCGGTGCAGCGATGGCCCGCGGCGGGATCTACGACCAGCTCGCCGGCGGATTCGCCCGCTACAGCGTCGACAACGCCTGGGTGGTGCCGCATTTCGAGAAGATGCTCTACGACAACGCGTTGCTGCTGCGGGCCTACGCGCACTGGGCCCGGCGCACCGGCGACCCGCTGGCCGCCCGGGTGACCGCCCAAACGGCCCGCTTCCTGCTGGAGGAGCTGTCCGACGGCGGGATGTTCATCTCGTCGCTGGATGCCGACGCCGACGGCCGGGAGGGCTTGACCTACGTGTGGACGCCCGAGCAGCTGACCGAGGTTCTCGGCGCCGACGACGGGGCTTGGGCGGCAGCCGTTTTCGGGGTAACGGCGAGCGGCACATTTGAATCCGGCGCGTCAGTGCTGCAGCTTCCGATCGATCCCGACGATTCCGAGCGGCTCGATCGGGTGCGCCAGCGGCTGCTGGACTCTCGACGGTCCCGGCCCCAGCCGGGGCGCGACGACAAGGTGGTCACCGCCTGGAATGGTATGGCGATTACGGCACTGGCCGAAGCTGCTGTGGCGCTGGGAGATCCGCGCCTGACCGCCGCGGCGCGGGAGTGTGCCGGCAAGCTGCTCGACCTGCACCTGGTGGAGGGCCGGTTGCGGCGGGCCAGCCTGGGCGGCCGGGTGGGGGACAGCGCCGCGATCCTGGAGGACTACGGCGCGCTGGCCACCGGACTGCTCAGCCTGCATCAGCTCGGCGGCGAGCAGAGCCTGCTCGATGCCGCCACCGGCCTGCTGGACACCGCGCTGGCCCACTTCGCCGATCCGGACTCACCCGGGCGCTGGTTCGACAGCGCCGACGATGCCGAAGCATTGATGCTGCGCCCCAGCGACCCGATGGACGGCGCCACCCCGTCGGGCGCGGCACTGATCACCGAGGCGCTACTGACCGCGGCCCACCTGGTCGCAGCGGACCGCAGCGAGCGCTACCGCCAGGCCGCCACCGATGCGCTGGCCGCACACGCTGCGCTGCTGGAGCGCGCGCCCCGCGCGGTCGGGCACTGGCTCGGTATCGCCGAGGCCTACGTGCGAGGTCCGCTGCAGATCGCGGTGGCCTGCGACAGTCCGGACTCTGCGCTGTTGCAGCAGGCGCGCCGGCTGGCCCCCGGCGGGACGATCGTGGTCGGCGGGACGGCTGACTCCTCCGAGCTGCTGGCCGGGCGAAACCGGGTCAACGGGGCCGACGCCGCCTACGTGTGTCGGGGTCCGGTGTGCGACCTGCCGGTGCGCAGCGCGGACGAGTTGGCCGCCGCCCTTGAAGTGCCCGCGAATCCGGCGTCCGTGTAACGTGCGGCACATGACGAGCGCACCGGACAAGGCGAAGGCCATCACCGAGACCGTCCACCGCTACATCGAGTTGGTCGGCGGCGGCGACGCGGATGCGCTGGTCGGGCTCTACGCGGCCGACGCCACCCTCGAGGACCCGGTCGGCGGCGAGGTGCACATCGGCCACCAGGCCATTCGCAACTTCTACTCGGCCATCACCGGGCTGGACCGCAAGTCGGAGCTGGTGTCGCTGCGGGTCGCCGGCAACGAGGCGGCTTTCCAGTTCGGGCTGACCATCACCAACGGTGATCACCGGATGCGCATCGAGCCGATCGACGTGATGGTGTTCGACGGCGACGGCAAGATCTCCGGGATGAAGGCCTACTGGTCGGCGGAGAACATCACCCAGCTCTGAGCCGGCATCAGTGCAGCACCGCGAACCAGATCGCGATGTACTGGCAGATCGCGGCCACCGCGGTGCAGGCGTGGAAGAACTCGTGGTAGCCGAACGTCTGGGGCCATGGATCGGGCCATTTCAGCGCGTACATGATGGCGCCGATGCTGTAGAGCGCGCCACCGACGGCCAGCAGCACCATCGCCGCGACGCCGGCGTTGTGCAGGATCGTCGCGATGAAAAACGCTGACACCCAGCCCAGCAACAGGTAGAGCGGCACACCGACCCACTTGGGCGCGGTCGGCCAGCACAGCTTGAGCACCACGCCGGCCAGCGCGCCACCCCACACGATCGTCATCACCAGCCGTTCCTGGGCGCCGTGGTCCATCGCCAGCAGCGCGAACGGAGTGTAGGTGCCGGCGATGAAGAGGAAGATCATGGCGTGGTCGAGCCGCTTCATCCGCATTCGGGCGGCGACCGTCTTCCAGGTGATCCGGTGATAGGTCGCGCTCACCGCGAACATGCCCACCACCGAGATGGTGTAGGCCAATGTCGCCAGGCCGGCCTCGAGCCCGGCCGTCGACCAGGCCACCGCGGTCAGGGTGATCCCGGCGAGGACGGCGACGATGGCCGACACGAAGTGGATCCACCCGCGTGCCCGCGGTTTGGTGTGCGGGGCGGTGATGTCTGCCGGCAGGTCGTTCGGATTCGGCTCGGCGATGGTGTCGGTGTGGGTGCTCATGGGCCTTCCTGAAGTCCACGCGGATCCCGGACTGCTTCCCGTCAAGGCTTGGAGATCACAGTAGTCTGGGTTTTTGTGGCAATCATCCCAGCGCGCTTGAAAGAGCCGCTGTACCGGATCTACGAACTGCGCCTCCGGCAGGGCCTGGCAGCGTCGCGGTCGACTCTGCCCCGCCACATCGCCGTTCTCTGCGACGGTAACCGGCGGTGGGCGCGCGATGCCGGCTACGACGACGTCAGCTACGGCTACCGGATGGGCGCGGCCAAGATCGCCGAGATGCTGCGCTGGTGCGCCGACGCGGGCATCGAAATGGCCACCGTCTACCTGCTGTCCACCGAGAACCTGCAGCGTGACCCCGCCGAACTGGCCGCGCTCATCGAGATCATCACCGACGTGGTGGAGGAGATCTGCGCGCCCGCAAACCGGTGGAGCGTGCGCACCGTCGGGGACCTGGCGCTGCTGGGCGAAGAACCAGCTCGTCGCCTGCGTGAGGCCGTAGAAAGCACAGTAAGTACGGCTGACCCCGATCGCGGGGCCTCGCGCCTGCACGTCAACGTCGCGGTCGGCTACGGCGGTCGGCAGGAGATCGTCGACGCCGTGCGTGGCTTGCTCGGCAAGCAGCTGGCCAACGGCGCCACCGCCGAGGAACTCGTCGACGCGGTGACCGTCGAGGGCATCTCGGAGAACCTCTACACCTCGGGCCAGCCCGACCCCGACCTGGTGATCCGCACCTCCGGAGAGCAGCGGCTGTCCGGCTTCCTGCTGTGGCAGAGCGCCTACTCGGAGATGTGGTTCACCGAGGCGCACTGGCCGGCGTTTCGCCGGGTCGACTTCCTGCGAGCGCTGCGCGACTACAGCGTGCGGCACCGGAGATTCGGGCGGTAGCGAGCCGTGATCGTGTTGTCGGCGCTGGTCTTCACCCTGAGCTGGTGGCTCGGGATGTACCTGTTGGCGCGCGACCCGCGCAAACCGGTGCTGGTGCTTGCCGCGATCGGCCTGTGCGGCTTCGCCGCCGTGGTGGCCGCCGACGCGGTCCGGGCGGTGTGGCATCCGGTGCTGCTCGGACGTGTGGAGATTTACCTGGCGGTGCTGCCCGGGGTGGCCTGGTTCGCGGTGCTGTTGGAGCTGACCAGGCCGTGTGACCGCTGGACCGGTCGGGCGCGCGACGTGGCGTTCATCGGCGGGGTCGGGGCCGCCGCGCTGGTCGGAGCGACCTGGGCGGGCAGCGTCGACGGCCCGCCGCGGGCCGGGCACTGGCTGCTGTTCGCGGTGATCTCGGTGTCGACGTTGGCAGCGATGGTCAAGGCGCTGATCCGGCCCGCGCAGCCCGGTTCGGTGCTCGGCGTGGCCGCCGTCGCGACGCTGTTCTTCGCCCTGGCCAACGCGATCCTGATCATCCCCCTGGGTGTGGTGCCCAGCGGGATCGCGCTGGCCAGCACCGGCGTCGACGTGCTCCTACTGGGCCTGGCAGTGGCGCTGTGGGATGCCTTCGACGAGGGGCAGGCGCTGCGGCTGGACATGCTGCGGTCGTTTCTTGCCTGCGGAGCGATGGCGGCGTTGCTGGGTGGGCAGGTGCTGATCGGGTTGTGGTTGACCCGAACCGAACCCGTGGCCCAGACCGCGCTGACGGTGCTGCTGTTCACCACGATCGCGGTCGGGATCGAGGTCCAGGTGTTCGTGGACCGGCTGGCCGGACTCTGGGACCGACTGGCGTTCTGGCGCCGCCCGGCGTTGCGCGCCGACCGAGCCGTGCTGCGCGGCACCGAGGCGGCGCTGGCCCTGCGCTCGACCGGCCCACTCGACGACCTCGACGAGGAGGCCTTCGTTCGGCTGACCCGCCGAGCGTTGGGGCACTACGGCGACCTGTCGAAGCTCGTCGCCAGCCCCCTGACCGCGCTACCGGCCATCGACGAAAGGTTGGCCGCCCGCGGCGCGCCCGATGCGCCGCTGGAACGAGCCAACGAACTCAAAGCCCTGCTGGCCGACCGGATCGCCGCGCTCAAGCCGCGCGACTGCGGCGAGTTCGGCACCACCGAACAATGGCGCCACTACAACGCCCTCTACTTCCCCTACGTGGTCGGCGTGCGTGCCTACGCGCAGAACGCCACCGCGGCCGGGCTGGACCCCACCGCCCGGCAGGCCTGGCAGTGGCTGGTCACCGAGGTGCCGCAGCGTTCGCTGCACAACTGGCAGAACGCCGGGGCCCGGGTGATCGCCGCCGACCTGCGGGGCCGGATGACGGTGTCGCCGGGTCTCTGACCTGCGCGTGGCAGTGCTTGGCAGTGCCACGGGTCGATGTGGCAGCGGTTGCGCCGCAAGCTCGAGAGTGTCCGCACCACCCTCGAAGGGAGTTTCCTCATGACCGCCATCACCACCCCGGTCCTGTCCGACTCGACCGACTCACTGTTGCGCTTCGCCCTGCGCGCCGACGCCGCCGTCACCGGAACCATCGGACTGGCCGGTGTGTTCGCCGCCCGCCCCATGGCAGCCCTGGAAGGCCTCACCGTGGCTCACGAATACGCCGTGGCCGCGTTCTGCATTCTCTACGGCGTCGTGGTCTATTTCCTGTCCGCGCTGCCGGACTTGCGCCGCGCCGGTATCGGTGTGATCGCGGCCAATGTGGCCTGCACCGTCGCCGTTGTTGCGGTGGTCGAGGCGGGCATCTTGCCGCTGACCGGAATCGGCGTGGTCGCAATGCTGGCGAGCGCGGTCTACACCGGGTTCTTCGCGCTGATGCAGTACCGCGGGCTGCGCCGCCTGGGCTGAGACGCAGCCCACACATGGTGTCGCCGCGGCCGTCATCGTCTACAGTCCATCCCCATGAAGGGGCGGGTGGCGGCGATGACGCTGATCCCCGGAACCCTGATCTACGCCGCCGCGCCGGCGCAGGCCGACGAGAAGAGCTACCTCAGTTACCTTGAGTCGCACGGCTTCAAGTATCAGAACAGTCCCGGGCTGACCACCCCGTCCGGCGCGGTGCAGTTCGGCAAGGTCATCTGCGAGAACCTGCGCAAGGGTCGCCCGGCCAAGGACCGGTTCGGCACCAAGGTTGCCGATGGCGTCACCAAGGTCATGATCGACGGGGCGCAACGCGAAATGTGCCCGGACACATTGGCGGCCGCCGCCAACCCGACGCCGGCGCCGGCGGGGCCGCCGCCGGGTGCCGGCGCACCGACGCCGGGGCCTGGG
>CAXYUC010000088.1:0-18845 GCA_964292075.1 uncultured Mycolicibacter sp. | reverse complement strand
AGATTACGCGGGCCCACGACCTCCCCCCCCGCGGTCCCCCCCTCCGCGGCTCCGCGTACCCCCCGGTTGCGCGCCGGCCCCCCGCCGTAGAACTCCCGGCGATAGAACGCGAGTTTGACGGCGTCGACGACCGGCTGGCGCGACACCAGCCGAATGATTCCCAGCAAGGCTTTAGTGGGCAGCCGGTGGCCGTGGTCGAGGATGGCCAGTCTCATGACGTCCTCCCGTCGGCGAGCGCCTCCAGCGCACCGGTGTACTGCCGGGTCGCCTGACCGACCGCGGCGCACACCACGATCTCGAAGATCTGGTCTTCGCTCAGGCCGGCGGCACGGGCGTCGGCGATGTCCTCGTCGGTCACCCGGTAGGAGCGCAGCGCCACCTTGTCGACCAAGACGCTGACTGGTTCGTCAAGGCCGGTGTTGTCGAAGGCGGCGCGGCGAAGCTCCAGCGGCGCTGTCGCCCGGGTGCCGAGAATGCGGGCGATCAAAGCTTTGTGCAGTTCGGTGATGTCGGACATGGTGTTTCGCGGACCTCCTCTTCCAAGGCTGTCAGATCGAGTTCTTCAAGACGGGATATCACCGCCCCAGGCCCGCATCCATTAAACTAAGTTCATGACTAAGTCTACTGTCCTCAGGGTAGGTGTGCACGAAGCCAAGACACGCCTATCGGAGTTGCTGCGGCTCATCGACGGCGGACAGGAGATCGAGATCGCCCGGGGCGGTGAACCCGTGGCGAAGTTGGTGCCGATCCGTTCCCGCGAGACCCGACGCCTGGGTATCGACGAAGGCGTGTACGCGGTGCCCGATGACTTCGACGCACCGCTGCCCGATGACGTCCTCGCAGACTTCGACCGGTGACCCGCTACCTCGTAGACACCCAGGCATGGCTCTGGATGCAGAGCGATCCCGATCGGCTGCGCAGTGAAACCCGAACACTCATCGAGGATGTCCGCAACACCTTGTTGTTCTCGGCGGCCAGCTCCTGGGAGATCGCGATCAAGTACCGCCTCGGAAAGCTCCCGTTGCCCGAACCGCCGGGCGTCTATGTACCCGACCGCATGCGCCGCTCCGGGACCTCCCCGCTGCCGGTCGACCACGCCCACACGTTGCGGACCGCTGAGCTCCCGGATCATCATCGTGATCCGTTCGACCGGCTTCTGGTCGCGCAGGCTCAGCTCTTGGATCTGACGATCATCACCGCCGACGGTCAATTGTCCGCGTACGACGTCGCGGTGATCAGCGCCTGAGTCAGGCGTTGCCGTCCCGGCGGACGTCGTCCTCGTCGCCGTCGCGCCGGTAGCGCCGCAGCTCAGCGCGAACTGCGGCGTCGAAGGCACGGTCCAGGCTGGCATGCGCCGAGCGTCTCGCCACCCGGCGCATGGCGTCCACCAGGTCGGCCGCCCACGCGAGTTCGACATCGTTGTTGGGTAGCCAGCCGGGTCCTCGCTGGCGCACGACTTCCGAATATCCACTGCTGGTCAGCGCTGCGGCCGCTTCGTCGAGCTTCTGGTCGACAGTGGTGGTGGCCGTCAGTATCGCGGTCAACGGCATGCCCCGCGAGACCAGCGTGGCGAAGTCCTCGACCTGACTGACGTCGGCCACCCGGTAGACGTTGTCGACGTCGGTCGGCTCGATGACACCACTGGTGGTCAAGCGCCGCAGCAAGGGAGCGTCCAACCGGCCCAGCCGCGCCTCCAATTGTTCGCGCGTCATGGTCTGCGATACCGGACGTGACCACGGTGCGGTCACCAACTCCCCCAGATCGGCCAGGTCCAAGACCTCGACCAAGGCCTCACCGCGCTGCAGCCCGGTCAGGAATTTCAGGATGTGTTTGACCGTGAATCCCTCACCGAGCAAACGGATGATCGCTTGCAACTGCTTCAAGTGCCGGTCGGTGTAGATCGCGACCCGGCCCCGGCGCTGGGGCCGGGGCAACAGGCCGCTCTCCTGATACACCCGGACGTTGCGAGTGGTGGTCCCAGCCTGTCTCGCAAGATCGTCGATCCGGTACTCGGTCACCATCACATCCTAGGCAGTCAGGACCGGGGTACTGCTGGTCTTCGCTGCGGTGATCTTGAAGTCTTCCAGGTCCAGCGTCTTGAGTTGGTTGACGAATTGGGTGGCGAAGCCAGGGAACATGGTGGCGTTGAAGCCGTCCTCGGTCAGATACCAGCTCTGACATCCCGAGTTCCACGTGGTGGCCTTGAGGCGCCGCTGGATGTCCCGGTTGTAGCGGTCCTGCACGTCGGGCCGCACATCGAGCGATTTCCATTCGTACTGCAGCAGTTTCGAAATGGCGCCGACGATGTAGTCGATCTGAGCCTCCATGTAGACCAGGGCCGAGCTGTGGCCGGGTCCGGAGTTCGGCCCGAAGGTGAAGAACAGATTCGGATAGCCCGACACCGCCACACTGCGGTAGGCGTAGGCACCCCCGCTCCACTCCGATGCCAAGTCGCGGCCGTCGATTCCGGTGATCGGGATCGGGGTGCCGGCTTTGGACACCTCGAAGCCGGTGGCGAAAACGATGGCGTCGAACTGGTGCTCGATACCTTCGACGGTGCGAATTCCCTTGGGTGACAACCGAGCGATGGGCCAGGTCACCAGCTTGCAGTTGTCCTGCTGCAGCGCCGGATAGTAGTCACTGGTCATCAGCAGCCGCTTGCAGCCGGCCGAGAAGTCCGGTGTGAGCTGACGGCGCAACCACGGATCCTTCACCTGTGCACGCAGATTCGCCAGACTCAGGGCTTCCACCAGCCGGGTGAAGGGGCTGTCCCACACCACGCCGACCGCGACCGACTCATGGCCCCAGAACCAGGCGGACCGCGTCAGCTTCTCGGCCAGCGGCACATCCTTGTAGATCTTCTTCAGCCAGCCACTGGTCGCCGTGTTAAGCCGCGGCAGCACCCAGCCCGGGGTGCGCTGGAACACCTTGACCGACTCGGCCACCTTGACCAGTTCGGGGATGATCTGCACACCGCTGGCACCGGTGCCGACGACGGCCACCTTCTTGCCGGTGAAGTCGTAGTCGTGGTCCCAACGGGCGCTGTGGATCTTGCGACCCTCGTAGTCATCGATGCCCGGAATGTTGGGGAAGCTGGCATTCGCCAACGGCCCGGAGGCGACGATGACCGACTTGGCGCGCACCGCCTCCCGGCCGGCCAGGTCGATGGTCCACTCGCCGGCTTGCGCGTCGTAGCTGATCCCGGAGACGGTGTGCTCGAACCGGATATGCGGCGCGACCCCGAAGGACTCGACCATGTTGTCGATATAGCCCAGGATCTCGGCGCTGCCCGAATAGGTGTGCGACCAGTCGGGATTGGGCGCAAAGCTGTAGGAGTACAGCCGCGACGGGATGTCGCAGGCCGCGCCCGGATAGGTGTTGTCGCGCCAGGTGCCACCGACCCGCGAACCCCGTTCGAGCAGGACGAAGTCGGTGATGCCCTGGTCTTTGAGGCGGATGGCCGCACCGATGCCGGCGAAGCCGGCGCCGATGATCGCTACCGAGATCGTCATGTCCTGCTCCTTCACGCGACCGGCTCGTAGGTCAGTTCCTGCGACCACGTTGGGGTGTTGTGCACCAGCGAGGGCGGGATGACGCCGGTGATCTTGACCAGGGAGTCGGCCAGCCAGTGGTACTTCGAGCTGCGGTCGATCACCTTCTTGCCGTGCCAGGAGATGAACCGATACATCGGCACCCGGCGGGCGAAAGCGCTTCGTTCGCCGACGCTTTGGAAGCGGCGCATGGCCTGGTAGAGACGTTCTTCGTTGACGCCCATCGCCACGATGTTGTCGCGCATCTTGTTCAGCAGCGGGAAGTAACTCAACGTGCCGATCAGCAGCGCGGGGTTCATCCAGCTGCCGACCAACTCGACCGCCAGCTTCCGCATGCTGGCGTGGCCCAGAATGTCCATCACCTCGAAGTCGACCGCCAGGTGACGCGACTCGTCGGAGTTGATTCGCTTGAAGACCTCTTGGGCCACCGGGTCTTTGACCTCGTCGGTGATGAACTTGATCAGCGCGCCATCCAGGGCCACTTCCAGCATCGGGATGACGGTGCCCAGGATCGACAGCGACATGCTGTCGGAGAACTTGTCGAGCCAGGTGATCACCAGCTGGACGTTGACGCTCGGCGGCGGGATTTCGTCGTCGTCGAGCATCCCCCACCGTCGCATCAACGCAAGCTCGGCGTTCGCGTGCTTCTGCTCCTCGGCGTGGAAGTGCTCGTAGATGCTCTTCAGCGTCGGGGTCGGGGCCTTCTTGGCCAGCGCGGCGAAGCCACGGGCGCCGACGTTCTCGATCCACATCAGGTCGGTCATGAACGGCTTGAGCTTGGCCCACAGCTCCGGCTCGATCAGCTCGGCTCCCGGGGCGTCCCAGTCGATGTCGACCAAGGCCCACTGCTTGTCCTTGATCTTCTGCAGCATGTCATCGAGGTTCATCGCCATGATCAGTTCTTTCCTTTCACAAGAAGGTCATTCGCGGTTCAGTTCTGGGGAAGCAGACGGGCGAGCAGCCCGGTGCCTCGGACGTAGAGTTCGGGGAAGTGCCGCTTGAGGTGCCAGATGACCGTGGCGTCGAGCTGCGGCACCACATACAGCCGGCCACTGTCGTGCGCGTCCAAAGTGCGCGCCGCGACATTGTCTGCAGACAGTCCGGTCCAACGGGCCAGCTGCTGGGACAGGCTCATTGACGTCGGCGTGATCCGTCCGTCGGTGAAGACGTTGGTCTTGACAAACGTCGGGCACAGCACGGTGACGGCGATACCGGTGCCGTCCAATTCGGCGGCCAGTGTCTCCGACAGCGACATCACGCCGGCCTTGGACACGTTGTAGGCCGCCATCGACGGCGCTGCGGCGAATCCTGCCGCCGAGGCCACGTTGATGATGCCGCCGCGCCCGGCCTCCCGCAGCAGCGGAGTGAAGACCTCGCAGCCGTAGACGACGCCCCACAGGTTGATCCCGAGCGCCCAGTCCCAGTCCTCGAAACCGATGTCGCCGACCGGTTTTCCGCCGATGCCGACGCCGGCGTTGTTGATCACCAGGGTTGGTGGGCCACCGAAGATCTCCTGGGCGCGCGCGGCCAGCAGTTCGATCGCGCCGCGATCGGACACATCGCACTGCACCGCATGCGCTGTCCCGGTGGGCAGCTGCTCGATCAGCGCCACCGTCTCGGCGGCCCGCTCCGGGTTGATGTCGGCGCAGATCACCTCGCCGCCGCGACGAGCCAGTTCCAGGGCGAACGAGCGTCCGATGCCGCTGCCGGCGCCGGTCACCACCGCCTTGGCGTTGGCCGTCCGCCGGTCATTGCGAAACAAAGACAGCACCGTGTCGAGTCCGAACATCAGCGTGCCACCCCCAGTTCGTCGGATCGCTGGTCGGCGTAGACGCCGGCGATGAAGGCCGCCGCGCGACGCAGCGCGGGCTTGGCCTCCGGGGCCAGCCGCGGCAGGGCCTGGAAGACATGCACCATGCCCGGCCATACCTCCAAGGTGCTGACTCCGCCGTTGCGGCGGATCTCGGCGTCCAGGTAGCGCGCGTCGGCGCTGAGCATCTCGTACCCGCCCACCTGGGTGAACACCGGCGGCAGCCGATCGGCAGCGGCGAAGTCGAGCCGAAGGCGCGGGTTGTCGGGGTCTTGGCCTCGCACGTAGAGCTCTACCAATCCGCGGGCCGAGGCCGCCGACACCGCGGGGTCACGGCGCACCTTCTCCTGTTGCTCGGCCAACTTCAGCGTGAGGTCGATCAACGGCGAGAACAGCACCACCCCGGCGGGCTGAAATTCCGGCTCGCCGGCATGGGCGAGCAACATGTCGCAGGTCAGGTGGCCCCCGGCGGAGTCCGCACCGATCACGATGTCGGCGGCGGCATGCCCCTGCGCCAGCAGCCATCGGTAGCCCGCTTCGACATCGTCGGCAGCGGCCGGGAATCGGTTCTCGGGCGCCAACCGGTAGTCCACCGAGAAGATCGGCAGTCCGGTCGCCTCCGAGAGCCGGGCGACCAGCTTGCGGTGGGTCCGCGTCGAGCACAGCACGTAGCCGCTGCCGTGCACGTAGTAGCCGGCCCGCCGGCCGAACTCGACCCCGGGCCCGAGCACCCATTCGCCGCGCACCCCTGCCTCGCGCACCGGAATGACCCTGGTGCCGGCCGGAGTCGACCCGAGCGTTCCCATGATGGTGGCGATCAGCCCGCGCGCGAACGCGACACCGGCTCGATTCATCGGAATCATGTTGTTGAGAACGTGCAGCGTCCAACGTGTGGATGTGCCGGCCAGCACGGCGCGCAACGGTGCGCGGGTGGGTACTGGCGGCAGGGGCGAGCCATCGAGTTCCGTCACGGCACACACAACACCAGGGATCGTGCCATTTGTCAATGGCACGGTTGACGGTGTAGGTGTGTGGCGGGCCATGGCCGCCAGGCGAGTGAGATCCCGGCCGGCGTCAGGACACCGTGACCGGGCCCAGCGCCTCGGGCACCTCCGCCAGGTACGGCGGCAGGCTCGGCGTGGCCGGCCTCAGTGGAGTCGACGGTGCCGGCGGTGGCGTTGCTCCCATGGTCCAGTTGCCGTCGGTGCCGGCGGTGTAGGCCAGCCAGACCCGGTCCACGCCGGCCTGGGCTTTGGCCGCCTTGAGCAGCTCGTTCTGATACCCGGTGCGCGGCACCGCGAATCCGCCCTGGCCGATGCACGCGAGGGCGCCGCCGCCGAACTGGCCGGCGCCGGAGCTGATGTGCCAGCCGTCGGGGCCCTGGCAGGCGTAGCGCAGGAATTGGCCACAGGCCTCGGCCTGGAAGCGGCCGTCGCCGCTGTGCACGGCGCACTGCTGGGCCGGGCTGGACAGCGGTTGACCGTAGGACCAGCTCCACACGAAACCTGCCAGCTGATCGGCGTGCGGGTCCAGGAAGTTCACGCCGGGCGCGTTGGTTCCGCAGCGCATCATTTCGTGGATCTGGTCGGCCGTCATCGGCTGGGCATTGCCGCCGCCGGCGAGCACGTCGACCAGGGTGTTGGAGTCGAAGAACCGCGTGTAGGAGCTCTCGAACTGAGCCCTGCTGAAGTAGCAGTCGGGGTACTGCACGGCGACCGGCATCCCCTTCTCCTCCACGTTGCTGTCGTTGAAGCCGAGCGCGTCCCACGCCGCGTCGTGGCCACATCCGCTGTTGGAATAAAGAAGCACCTGCTTGCCGCTCGCGAGGACCTGGGCCATGGCCCCACCCAGGGGTATCGGCTGGGTGTCGCAGGTGCCACCGGGCTGCACCTGCGACGGACGGAACAACAGGTCACGCGCCGAGGTGTTGCCCAGCGTGCTCTCGATAACCGCGGCCCCGGCCGGCAGCGACTTGCTGATGTCGTCGACCGGGTCGTCGAGCCGATTTTCGATGTAGAGGACGATCACCTGGTCAGGGTGGGCGTCGAGCCAGCCGCGGACCTCCTTCAGGCCGGAGGCGGCGGTGCGTTCGAAGGTGCAGCCGAGGTGATTGTCGAAGCCGTGGCACAGGATGGGCGCATACCCGCCGGGGGCGCCCAGGCTGGGGTACCAATGCATGTCGAGCTCGATGAACCGCATATCCAGGTCGAGTTGGTCGACCAGCGAGTACAGCTGGTCGGGGTCCATACCCGACAAGGTGGGCGGGACGTTGGCGTTGGTGTAGTTGAACGAGTTGTGGGTCGCCGGCAGCTGGGCCTCCCCCAGCGGCAGGGTCGAGATCAACTGGTACTGCTGGGCCAACGCCTTGTGCACCGGCCCGGCCTGATAGTTCTGCACGGAACGGTTGCCGATCGGGCTGCCGCTGCGCAGCGCGCAGTAGTCGATCGGACCGTTGATCACCCGGCACTGGCTGGCCACCAGTTGCGCCGCGGCGTCCAGCGTCTTACAGGCCGTCGCGAGTTGGCCGGTGGCGATGTCGAAGCAGGCGCTGATCAGCCCATGCTTGTTGCCGCCGAACCAGCTGCACGCATCCACCGAGGCCACCGTGCTGCAGGCCTGCACCACCGGGTCGCTGACGCCACCGATCGCCGTGCATACCGGAGTGAAGGCCGGGCCCAGGTCGGTACAGGCGGTCGCCAGCGACGGCGGCGCCGAATTGGGAGACAGCACTTGGATGCCGACGGTGGCCGACGTCGAGACTCCCGCACCGTCGGTCGTGGCATAGCTGAAGGCATCGGTGCCCACAAAGCCGTTGGCCGGGGTGTAGGTGAAGGTGGCGCCGGTGACCGTCGCCGTGCCGTTCGCGGGTGGGGTGACGATGGCGAACTGAGTGGCCGGATTCGCCGGAACGGCAACTAGTCCCGCGCTGACCGGAGTGGCGGTGGTGGTCACGGCCACCACGTTCTGCGGCTGCGCGCCCGCTGCCGACGCCACCCCGGGAAACCCCACCGCGGCCCCGGCACCTCCGGAAAGTACTGACAGCACGGCGATTACCGCGGTCCAACGCAGTCGGCGGGTTGCGCTCGCCGCGGTGGCGGTCCACCCGAAGTGACGCCGAAAACGCTCAACTGCCGCCAGATCGACCACAGGTCAAACTCCTCACACGGTTACGACCCCCGGAACACTCAGGCAACTTCCGTAACAATGAGCATCAAGAATCACACCGGTAACACGACATGATCACAGATAGAACTCAATGAATTCTGCGAATTAACTTAGTTTTTCTTCATGTCAGCAGCTCGCCATGGAGAGTGCCGCGAACACCGGGCGACTCAGGAGTCCGGCAGGAGCGAACCATCGATCGGAATGTTCGCGGCGCCGATCGACTCTGCGACAGCTTGCGGCAGATAATTCACCAGGGCATCGACGAAACCCGTGTGGTTCACGTCCTGGAAGGGCGCGAGAAGGCCGGCCAGGCCCGGGCTTTCGCTGTTGAGATAGGCGTTGAGCAGGTCGGCCGGAGCGCCGATCAGCCCGACCAGTGCACCGGTGATATCCCCGGCCGACAAGTCGTCGACGACATTGCGGGCCACCGTCTCGAATTCGGCAGCGACGGCCTGCAGGGAACTCAGCGCGGCAAGGCCGACCGGCACCTGCAGTGCATGCAGGGTGGCCATCGCCGCGTTGACGACGTTCCCGACGATGTCGATGGGGATCGCCACCAGTCGATCCACCAGGCCCAAGACCGGAAAGGCGCTGATCACGATGATGATCGCCTGCCCCAGCGCCGCGGTGATTTCGCTCGAGGAGATGGCGCTGAACAGCGTTTCGAGCTGGTCGGGCAGGTTAATCAACCCGTCGACGAAGGACTGGGCGGCGCCGCCGAAAGCGTCGAACGTCCTTTGCGCGTAGTCGAACCCGTTGGTGGCCAGTTGGACTACCGTGGGCAGCGGGTCGTCGAGCCAGTGCGCGCCAATGGCGCCCAGATTGTTGACGGTGTTGGTGATCAGGTCCACATACGGGTCGAACGGACTGGCCGTCAGCTCGACTGCGCGCACGACGACGTCAGGGGGCGACGCCACCAACGGCGGCGCGATGACGGTGCCCGCGGCCAGCGCTGCGATAGCGACGCTGATGCCGGGGTAACTGGCTGATCCCACAACGCTCATTTCATGACTGGAGCCACTACGGTAACTCTGGGCACGCTGGTCAACCGCAGGAATGGGGGATTTTCGGCCTGCCGCTTGCGGGCCGCACTACCCCGATGGGCCCGTCGGAGATGTGGCGAGCGCTCCTCAAGAGCGGACCTAAGTCTTCTTATTCCCGCCCGCCGACTCCTTTATCACATCAATGGGCCGGACGTTGGCGGTTTCATTCAGCGAATCTTTCAAATCCGAAGACGAAATTGACGTCCCTTGCAATAATTCTGTCGTTGCCATCCAACGGCACAGCGCACGATCGACATCTTTTGGGGGGATGTCGGCCAAGGTAGTCATCTGCCGTGCAATCGATTTGGCCACATCATTGATCGTTGCGAACAAGGGGAACTGATGAAGCAAGTGATCTTCGGTGCGACACTGTGCGGCGCGGCGCTGGCCCTGGCCGGTGCGGCCAACGCCGCCAACGACAACTACGACTTCCTTTACGGCTCAACCAACGCGTTGGTGTTGGGCCCGACCGGGATCCCGACACCAAGTGCCAGCTATATTAGCAACGGGATCGACCTGTATCTCGGGCCGCTGGGCTACAACGGAACCGACGCGTCGACGTTGCCGCTGACGATGCCCAACAGCCTGGACTTCTTTAACAGCGTCCCGCAGGGTCAAACCATCCTGGTCGACGCGATCCTCGCCGACTACTCCGCCGGCGAGATGGGCTGCGACGCCGCCGGTGTCTGCAGCGACCCGCTGACCATTTTCACCTACTCCCAGAGCAGCCTCATCGCCTCCTACGCCCAGGAGCAACTCACCGATGCCGGTGTCCCCAGCGACGCTTTACGTTTCGTGATGCTCGGCGCGAACCCCGGCTCCGTCCCCACCGACATGTACCCCACCGAAGTATTCAACATCCACGGCGACATCTTCACGAACCCCTTTGTCCAAAGTTGGATAGACCTGCTGTTCGGGGGCACAAGTTGGCTGGATGTGCTGTACGGGTTGGCACTGCATGACGCCTACTTCGGGTTGACGGCAGACCAAATCGACTCGGCCACATCGACTGTCGACGGGATGACCACGTTCAACGATATTCCGACACTCGACTTCGGCGACCTGACGCAAGCGCTGGTCAACGCGCTCTTCGCCGTCTGACGCAGGTAGCGCTGACGGTCCGGGGCGCGGCTGTGACGGTCTCGAATTCACGCTTCAGTTGAGCCGTGGAAGCATCCGCTCGAACAGCGAAGAAGACAGCGAATGGTCACGGGTATGCATTTCATAGGCCTTTAGCCTGTGATTCGCTTGCTGAAGGAGCGATCATGGCGCGATTCGGCGCAGTAGAGCGTGCGGAAGCGGCGGCGGATGTCGTCAAAGCGGTGATTGAACGAGTAAAGATCCAGTGGGGTGAAGCCCAGAGGGTTCACGCAATACCCGACCCGCCACAGAGTGGGCAGTTCGCTAGGCGTCTGGGTCACGACTGAAAGCTGGCGACCTGCCGTGCAGCACGTACGACCATTGCGAATTGCGCGGTGTCGGATGCGGCGCCGAGCACCTCGATCGGCGCGCGGTCGTCGAGCCGCGTGTTGGTGCCAAACAGCCACGCGCGCGCCGTCTTGGCGTCGTAGGCGTCGACGATCATTTTCACGACTTTGTAGCCTTCGCGCAGCCGGCGTTCAGTCGCGCCGTGCGGCTCAGGACCGCTCTCGCGGGCGTAGCGGCCGATTTGCTTGGCGTCGGCCAGCCCCGCGATGGACGCGGTCACCCGCTGACCAACCGTGTCCTGCAGGTAGGCGGCGACCTCACGGATCGAACGCGTCGCTGCCTCATCGTCGAGTCGGTGTGCTGCCGAGATGGTCAGGACGGGCATCTCACATCTCCAACTTCGTCAATCGTTGTCTGGGTCTGTACCAAAATGCTACCACGAACCTGGCCGGCAATATCCCTAGAAACTACACCGTAAAACCTACCCCTAACCCGGCTAGGTGCAAATGTTGCCGGTAAAGGTGGCCACCGCAGGCACCCCAACTATTCCTCCCCCGCGACGCCACCCTGACCGGCTACGTTGAAGATCTCGGCGACCTTCACAATCCACTCATCCAGCCATTGCGCCCCATGTGAGCGCCAACAGCTGCACGGACGTACAAGGACAAAGGAGCGAACTGGATGCGCATCATCACCGTTGAGGAACACTTTGAGCACCCCGAGGTCAGCCGCCGGGTTCTCCAGCTGAGCGGGCCACCCGGCGGCTTGCCGCTCGATCAACTCGCCGCATTCGGTTCGGTCTTCAACGACGACCCCGACGCGGCCGCCCGCCTTGGTGGGCATCGGTTGGAGCACATGGATGCCGTCGGTGTCGATATCCAAGTCGTCTCCCACGGCAATGGCAGCCCAAGCGCACTGGCCGCTCCGGAGTCGGTGCAGCTGTGCCGTCAGGTGAACAACGATTTAGCACAACAGATTTCCGAGCATCCCGACCGGTTTCGGGGATTTGCCACACTCCCCCTTTACGACCCCGCGGCGGCGGCTGAGGAACTACGCCGTTGTGTGGGCGACCTGGGGTTCGTGGGCGCGTTGATCGCGGGGACCTTCGAGGGACTTTTTCTCGACGATGCGCGTTTCGACCCGATACTGGCAGCAGCCGAGGCGGTGGACTTGCCGATCTACGTGCATCCCGGACTTCCCCACCCCCAGGTCTCGCGGCCCTACTACTTCGGTGACTGGCCCGCCGCCGTCGGCCTCATGTTCTCCGGACCCGCATTCGGCTGGCACGCCGAGGCCGGTATCCACATCCTGCGGCTGATTTTGTCCGGCGCGTTAGACCGTCACCCGGGCCTGAAACTGCTCAGTGGGCACTGGGGAGAGGTGATGGCGTTTTGGCTCGAGCGTCTCGACGAGACCTTCGCCCTGGTACGTCAGGGCCGTGACCGCGATATCAGCGACTACTACCGGCAACAGATCTGGGTGACCCCGTCGGGTATGTACAGCCAGCATCAGCTCGACCACGTGGTCGCCGGACTGGGCGCGGAGCGGATCATCTACTCCGAGGACTTCCCCTACGTCAAACGTGACAACGTCACCGAATTCCTCACCGGCTCCGGTCTTTCCGAACGACAGATGCATGCCATCGCACACAACAACGCCGAAGCGCTATTGCGTATCTGACGGCGATTACACAGCGTTGCTGTTGAGCGTCGGTTGATGCTTGACGTGGGGCTGTGGGGACGTGGGGCGGGTGGGGCTCGAACCCACGACCAACGGATTATGAGTCCGCGGCTCTAACCGACTGAGCTACCGCCCCTGGGCCTAGCTAACTGCGGATATTGTTCTCCTCACCGGGTCCGGCTGTCGCGTGGCCAAGTATCCGCTGCACGACCCTGACATTAGCGCCCGGGCTGATAACCGGTGACGCCGTGGTAGGCCTCAGGTGGTGCGAGACCCGAGTCCACCCATCCCCTGGACGGCCGGTTGCGCCACGGCACACGCAAGGCCGACACCACGTTGGTGTCCAGCACGTACGTCACAGGTCTGCGGTGCGGGCCGTCGGGCCGAGACGTTCGGGCTCGAAGTCGATGTCATGGCCGGTATCGGCGGCGAGCAGCACCGACATGGGGACGTCTTCACTGCCGACGGTCACGTAATTCCCCAGGGGTGGCCGTCACGTAATTCCCCAGGTTGTGAGCTGCTGGTGGTGAGGGTAGCGGGGTTGGCGGTCGGTGTCAGGTGGTGGTGGTGGTGCCGGGGCGTTTGCGGGGTCGGTAGGACGGGCCGTCCATGAGGATCTGGTGGCTGGTGTTGATCAGTCGGTCGAGCAGTGATTCGGCGACTACGGGGTTGGGGAACAGTGGGTACCAGTCTTTGGGGGCGCGGTTGCTGGTCAGGATCAGTGGCTTGGCGGCGATGGCGCGATCGGAGACCAGGTCGTAGAGGTCGTCGCTTTGGGTGGGAGTGTGCTCGCGCATGGCGAAGTCGTCGACGATGAGGACCAGGGGTCGGGTGTATTCGCGCATGCGTTGGCCGATGGTGCGGTCAGCGTGCCCGGCGGCGAGGTCGGCGAGCATTCGGGAGCATTTGACGAAGCGGATGTCGCCGCCGCGGCGGGCTACTTGGTGTCCGAGTGCTTGTGCGACATGGGTTTTGCCGACTCCGACGGGTCCGTAGAGGATGACTGATTCGCCGGCGTCGAGCCAGCGCAGTGCGGCCAGGTCGCGCAGCATCGCGGCGGGAAGCTTCGGGCTGACGGTGAAGTCGAAGTCCTCGAAGGTATTGGCTTGTTCGAAGCGAGCACGGCGGATTCGTCGTGCCAGGGCGGCGGTGTCGCGGCGGGCGATTTCGTCTTCGCAGAGCACCTGCAGGAATTCCAGGTGGCCGAGTTTGCCGTCGCGGGTTTGGGCCAGGCGGGCGTCGAGAGTGTCGAGCATGCCGGTGAGTTTGAGGGTCTTGAGCGCGGCGCGCAGGCTGGGATCGTGAATGGTCATGACAAACATCCTTTGTTGAATGTGATTGATGCAGAGTCGGTTTCGTAACCCGATGATCAGGCGGTGCGTTCGGCGTCGAAGGCAGCGGGGCCGCGCAACAGTGCCGGAACCGCCGGGGCGAGACGCTGCGATGAATCGACGCCGTGTTCGGTGCCGGCGGCCAGGATGCCTTTGACGGTGCGGTAGCCCGGATCGCCGACGGCCAGGGCGCGAGCACAGGCCGCGTCCAGGCGGTCGGCACCGTATTTGTCGCGCAGTCGGATGATTCCCTGGATGGCACGTAAGCGGTGGATGGCGTTGACCGTCGATAGTTCAGCGACGATCGCGACGGCACCGGGGCCGATCTGCTCGGCCTGGGTGCGACACCACGTCACGTTGCGCAGGGTGTGGGCGATCTTGTTCGGCGGGTAGTGCTCGAAGTTCGTGGAGCGGCCCGAGTAGTGCAGCACATGGGTTGCCACGACCGCCTCATCGTGGAAGATCTGCACCACATCACCGGCGGTGCGCACCAGCAGCTTGCGGCCCATCAACCGCCAGGGCGCTGAGTAGAACGCCTTACCGGATTTGACATGACAATCCGGGGCCAGAGTGCCGACCGTGTAGACAACCGACTCAAATCGACGCTGCGGCAACGCCATCAACGCATCTCGCTCCACCGCGACAAACACCGACGCCGGGGTCTGACCGTCTAGGCCGCGATGCTTGTGGGCGCCGTAGACCTGCGTGGACCACCGCAGCGCCTCGGCCTGCATCTGATCCAGACCGGTGAAATCCCGGCCGGCGAAAAACGAGTCGCGAATGTAGGGCATCGGCCGCTCGACGCGGGGCTTGTCCTTGGGCTTTCGGGCCCGCGCCGGGTCGATCAGGGTGCCGTAGAACGCGGCAAGCTCAGCGTAGGCCGGGTTGATCTGCGGGTCATACAGATCCGCACGCAGCACCCCGGTTTTCAGGTTGTCGCAGACCAGCCGGGCCGGGATACCGCCGAAGAACTCGAACGCCGCCACATGCGAGGCGTTCCACGACCGCTGATCCATCCGCAGCACCGGTTGGACGAACAAGGCCCGCGAGCAAGCCAGGATCATCGCGAACGCCCACACCGCGACGCGGCGGCCTGAGCCGGGGTCCAACCACATACCGAGCTTCCCATAGTCGATCTGGGCCTCACTGCCGGGCTCGACAGCACCCCGCGGCACGGTGACCTTGTCCTCAAGGCGTTGTTCAGCGAAAACTGTGATGATGTAACGACGCACCGTCGACTCCGACACCTCAACTCGGTGATCGTCGCGTAGCCGTTGGGCGATGGTGGCCACCGTCACCGGCACCGCCAGCTGATCTTTGATCCACTGGTGATGCACCGCGATCAGCGGCCAGGTCAGTGCCCGTGCGGTCGGGTCCACCAACTCGGGGAACCAGCGCACTATTCGTGCCCGCCACAGGTCCTCGTCGAACGACCCGTCAGGAGCCGGTGCCAGACCCTCGGCCAGCGCCGGGGCCAAGTACTTGCGGATCGTCTTGCGGTCGATACCGAGCGCCTCATATATCTGCACCTGGGATCGGCCGGCGTTCCAGTGCCGGAACATCTCCACGAAGTCAGTCACGTTCCACGATCTCCTTGCCACCTCAGGCCCCTTCCAGGCCCCCGGCGGGGCACCTGAACGGAGCGAACCTGAGCAGCACCCCAACCCCCGCCGGACACGCCCCAGGATGGGGAATTACGTGACGGCAGGTGGGGAATTACGTGACGGACAACCCCTCAAACCTGGGGAATTACGTGACCGCTGACACTTCACCCGACAATCCCGCGCTGAGGATCGCGCGGGCTTCCGCCTCGACGGAGTGATGATGACGCGCGGCGCGTACACGCAACGCTGCCTTGGTCCCATCGGGAAGATTGCGGATCAAGATCTGCTCCATGACCACCTCCGCTCTACTCGTTGTCTACGGCGTACAACATCACCATGAACCCAGATGGCACGTACTCGTTGAGTTATCGCAACGATGTCTACGACTGGTATTCGCAACGCATCCCTACGCCGGCGGAGCTCGTCGAACGACTCCAACTCCAAACTCCACGACAGCAATCACGACAAAATTCGGGGAAGCGCAAGAAGCCGAGACCGAATGGCGGACGTCGTCCGAAACGGAAGCGCCGATGACGCGATGCGTCGACCGAGGAAGCGTCGGTTGCCTGTCGACTTCGTCGGCGGAAGCGCGACAGTCAGGGAAGCAGCCCTACCTCATACGCCCAGCCGATGAAGCCCTCGACTCGTGGTAGCCGCATACCGGTGGCGACAAGATCCTCGTAAACTTGCTCGGCGTCGAAGTTTTCGACAGTCTTGTACGCTTCGGCGACGATCCACATCGAGTTCACGAACCGCACCCCACGGCTTTTGGCCTGGATACGGGCGTCACCATCATCGATCACAGCGACCATCCGACGGTGGATCGCGCACGACAGCACCGCGCACTCCCCCAGATTCTTGCGAGGACTGTCGCCCTTCTTCGACGGCATCTCTGCCTTGATGAGCAGCTGCTCCAACTCCTCGCCCGGTGTCAGCACCGCCAGCTCCACCCACGGTAGGTCCGCGATCGACGGAATGTCGTAGCCGCGATCCCGCCCCGTCTCCACCTCAGACCACACGGTGTCGGGGATCAGGATCACTCCCTCGGGAGCCAGCGGGCGCTCTGGGCGACAGTCACAGGCTGGCGTAGTCGGCGGCCGTCTCGGTGCGCTGCGGCGGCAGATCCGCCTCGGTGAGCTGACCCCGCAGCAGCTCCAGGGTGCGTGCCGTCGTCATCCGTCGGTCGGTATATGTATCGAGGACCGCGGCGGTCAGCCCGGGCGACACCGACGGTGCTCGAAGCTCTTCGATGTCGAGAATGATCTGCAGCTTGGCGAACTCACCGGGAACTGGATTCCGTCCGTCCAGGCTGAGATATTCGTCTTCGGAGATCAGGCAGAGATTGCGCAGGTGCAGGATTACCGCCGACCATGACATCCGATACGTCCCGGCGGCCCGCACAGCCCGGTCGCGCACAGGGCTTGCCGAATGCTGCTGCCAAAGTGCGCTGACACCTGCCCGGGGCATCAGGAGGTGCGCGGCGAACGAGTTGATCATCCGCTCGGCATCTGTCGCACCAACGTCGTAGGCGTCACCGAACAGCCAATGGCCCAGTTCGTGGGCCAGCGACATACGCCGGCGCCCCAGCCTGGCATCACCGTCGATCACAGCAGCGGCTGCGCCGTCGGTGACTTCGACGAGAGCGCCGTCAGCCCCGCCATCACCCAGCGCTAGCGAACATGAATACAGGCCGAAACGCTCCGCAACGGCAGCCAGTCCATACAACGGATCGATTCCAACCCCCAGGTACTCGCGGACCTGCCGAGCGACGTTCTCGGATTCCTCGTACGACCGTGGGAGCAGCCAGGTGCGTCGGTCTTCGACAGCACCGATCACGCCTGCCGCAATTAGCGATGCGATGTCACCGGAGAAAAGTTCGAGTTCGCGGTCTAGACGGGCGGTGAGTTCATGGCTTGGCCCCGTCTCGGCACGGCGGCTGACCACTGCCGGCAACGGGTCGCGCACGAACCATGCCAGTGGGGTGTCGAGCGCCGCAGCAAGATCTACCAGCTCGACCGCAGACACCTTGCGCCGACCTTTCTCGATCAGCCCGAGCGCCGAGCGATCGATGCCCACTTGATTGGCGAGATGTTCTTGCGTCAGATCGAGGCTTTTACGTGCTTCGGCGATCCGTTCGCCAAGCACCTTCCCATCCATATGCGCGATTTTCACACATTTGCAGCAAGTCGTCCACGACTGGGCTAAGTGATAGTGGATTACCAACCAGCCCTACCGGCGAAGTGGTCGGCAAGATCTGGCTGATTTAGCGTGCTCAAGGACCCGAAGGGCGACAAACTCAATGGGGTCAGCGTCCACGGGCGTTACGAGCATGAGGCGGCGAGCTGCGCTTCAGGAACAGTTCACCCAAGCCAGCTTCGGGTGTCCCGACGGACCAGCGCGACGGGCGTCCGTGGGCGCCTCAGGCACGGTTGCTTCCAGGCTGACGCCGACGACGCGAAGAGCATCGAGCACCCGTTGCGCTTCGAGCCGCGGATGCCCCTTCTCCAGGCGGACTACCCAGTCGCGGCTCATCCGCAGTTGCGCCGCAAGGTCGGCCTGTGTCATTCCGCGAGCTGTGCGAGCCGAACGGACGAGTGCGCCAAGGTCGCGCATGGTCCTGACGTGCATTTCCCCCGCTCCTTGTAGTCGTTCGGCAACATTCTAGATTGTAGCCGTTCGACATCTTTTGCAGAAGTCGTCGTTCTGCTACTTTCCGCACCTCAGGACAGCTGATGCGGGCCCGCCTTCACCCGGCGCACGACGGTAGTTGAGGAAACTCAGCCCGCAAAGGAGACCTGCGGCTTGCCGAAAAATGGAGCAGCCCCTGGGTGCCATAGCTGTCGGCTTCACCTGCACTTTCGTACTGCTCGTCCCGGCAGTGTGTGTACGATTGGCGCACAGAGGTGAATCGATATGGCCAGCACAGAACGACTCCACTTCAGGGTCCGCGCCGATACGCAAGCGCGGCTGAAGTCTGCTGCGGAGATAGAACACCAGTCGCTGACTGAGTTCGTATTGTCCGCTGCCGAGGAACGGGCGGAGGCGGTGCTGTCTCGACGAACCACGGTCCCAGCCGACTTCTTCGACGCGATGTTCGACGCGTTGTCCCAGCCCCCCGCCCCCAACGAGGCCATGCGGCGGGTCGCCCGCTCGCCGCGCGTCTCCCGGCACGACTGAGCCCGGTGGTGTACGTCTGCTCCACGTACGACGAACGGTTTACCGTCGAGGCATTC
>CAXYUC010000087.1:0-18925 GCA_964292075.1 uncultured Mycolicibacter sp. | reverse complement strand
CCAGGGCGAGGGCTCGTCGCAGACCCTGGTACCGATCGACCTGGGGGCCAGCGACACCGAGGTGAAGGTGCCCGACCCTTCGGAGCCCGGCCACTGGATCATCGAGAACGTCAACACCAAGTGGCCCGGCGACTTCTGCAACGTTGACGACCCGATCTGGTCGGGCATGGGTTTCATCGAACCCGACCACACCAAGAAGTTCCTCACCTGGGTGAGCCCGACCGGCACCATCTGCGGCATTCCGGTGCCCGCCGCCCCGACCACCCGGGCGCCGCGCACCGAGGGTTCAGCGGCTCAGCTGCGCCGGGTGTTGGGTGCAGCTCCCGACGGCATCGATCGCGCGGTGGAATTGCTGCGCCGCGCTACCGACGGCCTCTCGGTGGCGGGTAAGCCGTTGTTCGCCGGGCTGGTTGCCGACGGGCTGGTCGGCGAGCCGCTGACCGATGCCTGGCTATTGGCTGACCAGCTCCGCGAATTCCGTGGCGATGCGCACGTGAATGCCTGGGTTGCAGCGGGATTCGATGCCGTCGAGATCGGCCTGATCACCGAGCTCTATCGCGGTTTCCGGCCGCGAACCTACGTCCGGTCCCGGGCGTGGAGTGACGAGCAGTTGACCGCCGGGGAGGAGCGGCTGGCCGAGCGTGGCCTGGCGCGCGACGGAGTGCTCAGCGATGCCGGACACGCCGCTCGCGAGGCGATTGAGGCCGCAACGGATGCCGCATGCGCGCCGATCGTGGCGCGCCTCGGCGACGACCTGGGTGAGGTGGTCGAGCTGGTCGGCGGGTGGTCGAAGCAGCTGCTCGACGCCGGTGGCTTTCCCAAGGCCTGGCTTAGTGCTGAGGGGTAACCAGGATCTTGCAGTGTCGGTCGGGATCGGCCAGCTCGTCGAAGGCCGCGCCCACGCCATCGAGTCCGACCTCGCCGGTGATCAGCGGCGCCACGTCGATGCGGCCCTCGGCGATAGCCCGCAGTGACGCGGCGAACTCCGCCGGTTCGTAGGCCAACACGAACTGCACGCTGATCTCCTTGGCGATCCCGTAGAACGGGTGCACGGTGTCGGGTTCCATGCACACTCCCGCGACCACCAGTCGGCTGCCTACCGGAGCTCGGCGCAGTACGTCGTCGATGATGCCCGGAACGCCGACCGCTTCAAAGATCACCTTGGGGGTGACGGTGTCGAACGGTGATCCCTGCGCCGGATCGAGGGTGCGATCCGCGCCCATGGTCGTCGCAAGTTCTCGGCGGGCCGACGAATAGTCTGCGGCCACAATGTCTTCCACGCCTGCGTTGCGTAAGGCGGCGACGATTGCCATCCCGATCGGTCCGCAGCCCAACACCAGCGCCGTCTCGCCGGGCACAATGCCGGATCTGTTGACCGCATGCAGTCCCACTGCCATCGGTTCGGTCAGTGCGGCGTGGCGGGGGTCCAGCCCGTTGGGGATCGGCACCAGCAGCGGAGCCGACAGCAGCATCTTCTCGGCGTAGCCGCCCACTGTGGTGTTGGAGTAGACGATCGGTTCAATACCCTTGGTGGCCAACAAGACCGGGATGGAGGTGACCGGGGTTCCGGCGGGAAAGGTATCGGTTCCGGGGCCGGCCTGCAGCACCGTCGCGCTGAACTCGTGGCCCATGAAGATGTCGGTGCCCAGATCGACCGACGCCCGGGATGAGGGGCTGCCGGACATGGATTGCGTCGCGGCCAGCACCTGCTCGCCATGCGAGGCGAAATGCAGGTCGGATCCGCAGATGCCGCATGCGGTCACCGCAACCAGCACCTGGCCCGGGCCCGGCGTCGGCTCCGGCACGTCGTCGCGGTAGATCATCCGCCCGTCGCGCAGCACCGCCGCGCGCATCAGTGCGAACTGTTCTTTTTGGGGGGCGCCGACTCGGTCACATGCTCGACGACGGCGTTCTTGATCGCCTCGCCGGCTCGGCCGAACAGCGTGTCGCGCATGCCCCGGGCCCAGTCATGCGACGCCTTGGGTGCGGCAAGCTGGCCCTTGAAATGGGGAATCACCTTGCGGGCCAACAGCTCGTAGCTGCGATAGGTAGCCTCCGGGGCGGCCCAGTCATGCCCCAGGAACAACAAGGTGCCAAAGCCGCCGGAACGCTCCAGCAAACCGGTGATGTGTTCGATCGCGTCATCGGGAGTGCCGATACAGCAACTTCCGGCCGCGGCGTAGGCCTGGACGAACTCGGTCGGTGTCTGCGGTGAGCCTTCGACTTCGCTGGCCAGCGGTACGAATCCGGCCGCGCCGAAGTAGTTCGCGAAATCCTGCAGTCCGTAGGTGCAGTCGGCGATCGCCTGCTCGCGGCTGTCGGCGATGTGCATGATGCTCAGCACCCGCCAGTCACCCCGGTCCGGTTCGTCGCGGCCGGCTTTGGCGGCCTGATCGCGTACCACATCCCAGGTGTTCTCCAGTGCCGCAAACCCGCCTGGCACCGACATCGACAGCGACAGCAGTGAGGTGCCCAGCGCGCCGGCCAACCGCGGCCCGGACGGTGAAATCATCGCGGCCGCAGAGACTTCTGGGTACGGCCAGGTGTACGGGCGAATGTGCAGGGCGGCGTCGCGCAGGGTGAACCAGTCCGAATGCCGAGTGATCAACTCGCCCGGCTCGGCCCGGAACAGTGCCAGGATCGCCTCCAGCGACTCCTGCATCATCCGGCGCTGTTCGACGGGGTCGATGCCCATCATGTGGGCGTCGGTGGGCAGCGCGCCCGGTCCCGCACCGAACATCACCCGGCCGCGGGTCAGGTGATCCAGCAGCACCCAACGGTCGGCCACCATCAACGGGTGGTGATACGGCAGCGAAACCACGCCGGTGCCCAGCCGGATGTGCTTGGTGCGTTCCGCGGCGGCGGCGATGAACACCTCGGGGCAGGCGATCAGCTCATAGCCGCCCGAATGATGCTCCCCGAACCAGGCTTCGTCGAAGCCCAGCCGATCCAGTGCGACGACGCGCTCCAAGTCGTATTCCAATGCGACCGTCGGCGATTGGCCCAGCGCGTGAAATGGGGTGATGAAGACCCCGAAGCGCAGCGGTCGGGCGGTCACCACTGCACCTCGTTCAGAAACTCCAACAGTACGGCGTTGACCTCGTCGGGCCGCTCCTGCTGCAGCCAGTGGCCGGCGCCGTCGATGATCACCTCGCGGTAGGGGCCGGTGACCAGCTCGGCGGCTCGGTCGCGGCGGGTGAAGGCCAGCACCGGATCGGCGGACCCGGCGATGAACAAGGTGGGACTGTCGATGGTCGCGGCGGGTGGAGTGGTCATGATCTCCCAGTTGCGGTCGAGGTTGCGGTACCAGTTCAGCCCGCCGGTGAACCCGGTGCGGGTGAATTCGGCGATGTAGTGGTCCAGTTCGTCGGCGCTTATCCAGTCCGGACGCGCCACCGGCTCGGCAAGCCGATCGATGAAGCCCATCGGCCCGGGGGCGGTCATCAGCAATGCCGATTCGCGGTCGCCCGGACTGAGGCTGCCCATCATCCGGCGCATGGTGCGCGCCGGGTCGGCGTCCAATTCCGCGTCAGCGATACCCGGCTCCTGGAAATAGAGCATGTAGAAAAAGTTCTCGCCGAAGATATTGCGGAAGGCCTCCGTCGGCCGGGCTTGCGGCCGGGGCACCGGCGGCACGCTGAGCCCCGCCACGCCGGCCACCCGGTCCGGGTGCAGCTGCGCGGCGCTCCACACCACCGGCCCGCCCCAGTCGTGGCCGATCCAGATCGCACGCTGGGCGTCGATGTCGTCCAACAGTCCGACCAGATCACCGGTGAGCGCGGCGATGTCATAGGCCCCGATCTCGTCCGGTCGCGACGAGCCGCCATAGCCGCGCTGATCGGGTGCCAGCACATGGAATCCCGCCTCGGCCAGTGCCGGGATCTGATGGCGCCACGAGAAGGCCAATTCCGGGAATCCGTGGGCCAGCAACACCACCGGAGCGCCACGCTCGCCCGCCTCGGTGACCCGCAGGGTCACGCCGTTGGTGTCGACGAATCGTTGCGTTGCTCGTTCGATTGCGGGAGCCACCGTCACACCAAAGCACAACCGGGCCGCGATCGAACAGGGTTCCTGAGTCCGGCCAGGCCTGTTCGTCGTGGGGGACGGTAGCCTGAACATGCCCAGCTGCATGTATTGGAAGGATTTGGCCGCGCCCGGCCGATGTCTGATGAATCGCAAAAACGTGATCCGTACCGTAACCGCGATCGCAGTGGTGTTGCTGCTCGGTTGGTCGTTCTTCTATTTCAGCGATGACACTCGCGGATACAAGCCGGTCGACACCTCGGTGGCGGTGGCCCAGATCCACAGTGGCAACGTCAAGAGCGCCCAGCTCGACGACCGCGAGCAACAGCTGCGCCTGGTCCTGAAGACCCCGCTCACCAGCGTCGAAGTGACCGACAAGGCCGGCCAGCCGGGCAAAGCCGACAAGCGTGGCCGGGCCGAGAAGGTCGACAAGCTGATCACCAAGTACCCAACCGGGTACGCGGTTCCGCTGTACACCGCGTTGACCGCCAAGAAGGCCGAGATCAACACCACGGTGAACCAGGGCAGTCTGCTCGGATCACTGCTCATCTACATGTTGCCGATGTTGCTGCTGATCGGGCTGTTCGTGATGTTCTCCCGCATGCAGGGCGGCGCCCGGATGGGCTTCGGCATGGGCAAATCCCGGGCCAAGCAGTTGGGCAAGGACATGCCCAAGACCACGTTCGCCGACGTCGCCGGTGTCGACGAGGCGGTCGAGGAGCTCTACGAGATCAAAGACTTCCTGCAGAACCCGGCCAGGTATCAGGCGCTGGGCGCCAAGATCCCCAAGGGTGTGCTGCTCTACGGTCCGCCGGGCACCGGCAAGACCCTGCTGGCCCGGGCGGTGGCAGGTGAGGCGGGCGTGCCCTTCTTCACCATCTCCGGCTCGGACTTTGTGGAGATGTTCGTCGGAGTGGGCGCCTCCCGGGTTCGCGACCTATTCGAGCAGGCCAAACAGAACAGCCCATGCATCGTGTTCGCCGACGAGATCGACGCCGTGGGCCGCCAGCGTGGCGCAGGCATGGGCGGTGGCCACGATGAGCGCGAGCAGACGCTCAACCAGTTGCTGGTCGAGATGGACGGCTTCGGTGATCGGGGCGGGGTGATCCTGATTGCGGCCACCAACCGGCCCGACATCCTCGACCCCGCGCTGCTGCGGCCCGGCCGGTTCGACCGCCAGATCCCGGTGACCAACCCCGACATCGCGGGGCGGCGCGCGGTGCTGCGGGTGCACTCCAAGGGCAAGCCCATCGGGCCCGACGCCGACCTGGACGGCCTGGCCAAGCGCACCGTCGGAATGTCCGGTGCTGACCTGGCGAATGTGATCAACGAGGCGGCACTGCTTACCGCACGCGAGAACGGCACCGTCATCACCGCGGCGGCGCTGGAAGAAGCGGTCGACCGGGTGATCGGCGGCCCCCGGCGCAAAGGCCGGATCATCAGCGAACACGAGAAGAAGATCACCGCCTACCACGAGGGTGGCCACACCCTGGCGGCATGGGCGATGCCCGACATCGACCCGGTCTACAAGGTGACGATTCTGGCCCGCGGCCGCACCGGCGGGCATGCCGTGGCGGTGCCCGAGGAGGACAAGGGACTGCGCACCCGCTCGGAGATGATCGCCCAGCTGGTCTTCGCCATGGGCGGGCGCGCCGCCGAGGAACTGGTATTCCGTGAGCCGACCACCGGCGCGGTCTCCGACATCGAGAAGGCCACCGCGGTCGCGCGCGCCATGGTCACCGAGTACGGCATGAGCGCCAAGCTGGGGGCGGTCCGCTACGGCAGCGACCACGGTGACCCGTTCGTCGGGCGCGCGATGGGTACCAAGTCCGACTACTCGCACGAGGTGGCCCGCGACATCGACGACGAGGTGCGCAAGCTGATCGAGGCCGCGCACACCGAGGCGTGGGAGATCCTCACCGAGTACCGGGATGTCCTCGACATTCTGGCCGGCGAGCTGTTGGAGAAGGAGACGCTGCACCGCGCGGATCTGGAGAAGATCTTCAACGCCGTGACCAAGCGCCCCCGGCTGACCGCGTTCGACGACTTCGGCGGCCGGGTCCCGTCCGACAAACCGCCGATCAAGACCCCCGGCGAGCTGGCCATCGAGCGGGGTGAGCCGTGGCCGCAGCCGAAGCCGGAACCGGCGTTCAAGGCCGCCATCGCCGAGGCGTCCAGGGAGGCGGCGGCCCGGGCCGGTGAGGGCGGTCCCAACGGCAGCAACGGCGTGCCCGCCGGCGTTGACGCGGGGACCCAACCCGACTACGGGGCACCGGCGGGCTGGCACGCGCCGGGCTGGCCGCCCGCGCAGCAGCAGTCGCAGCCCCCGCAGCAGGGCGGCTACTGGTATCCGCCCCAGCACTGGCCGCCCAGTGGTTACCCGCCCGCCCAGCACTACCCGCCCTATCAGCACCAGCCCCAGCCGTATCCCGGTACCAGCCAGCCGCCGGCCCCGCCTGCGCCCACTGGCGACGGCGAAAACAATCGGTCCGAGCAGCCGTCGGGTGACTGAGAAAGCGGGGTCGACGATGGTGTCGGCAATCTTCGATCAGGCGCGGGCCGAGGCCGCCGTGCGCGAGCTGCTGTTGGCGGTGGGCGAAGACCCCGACCGGGCGGGCCTGCTCGACACCCCGGCGCGGGTCGCGCGGGCTTATCAGGAGATGTTCGCCGGGCTCTACACCGACCCGGACGCGGTGCTGGAGACCACCTTCGACGAGCAGCATGAAGAGCTGGTGATCGTCAAGGAGATCCCGCTCTACTCGACCTGCGAGCACCACCTGGTGTCCTTTCACGGTGTCGCGCACGTCGGGTACATCCCCGGCTACGACGGCCGGATCACCGGTCTGTCCAAACTGGCGCGGTTGGTCGACCTCTACGCGAAGCGGCCGCAGGTGCAGGAGCGGTTGACCGCACAGGTCGCCGACGCCCTGATGCGCAAACTCAATCCGCGCGGAGTCATCGTGGTGATCGAAGCCGAGCACCTCTGCATGGCGATGCGCGGAGTGCGCAAGCCCGGTGCGATCACCACCACATCGGCGGTTCGCGGGCAGTTCAAAACCGACAGCACGTCGCGCGCTGAGGCCCTGGAACTCATCCGGCGCAAGTGAGCCCGACACGCGTGCAGGTCGTCGGGGTGGTCAACGTCACCGCCGATTCGTTCTCCGACGGCGGGCGCTACCTCAACGTCGATCGCGCCGTCGAGCACGGCCGCCGGCTGGCGGGCCAGGGTGCGGCGATCATCGACGTGGGGGGCGAGTCGACTCGGCCCGGCGCGGTGCGTGCCGAACCGCGAGCGGAGGCGCAGCGCGTCATACCGGTGGTGAAAGAGCTTGCTGACCAAGGTATTACGGTCAGCATCGATACGATGAACGCCGTCGTCGCCGAGGCCGCGCTGGATGCCGGCGCCACGATCGTCAACGACGTGTCCGGGGGAGCGGCGGACCCCGCCATGGCGCCGTTGTTGGCCTCCTCGGGCGCCCGGTGGGTGCTGATGCACTGGCGGCCGGTCGATCCCGACGACCCGCATCGGGTGCCGTGCTACGGCGACATCGTTGCCGAGGTCCGCCAGGATCTGCTCGCCGCCGTCGACGCGGCTGTGGCCGCCGGCGTGGACCCGGCGCAGTTGATCGTCGATCCCGGTCTGGGCTTCGCCAAAACCGCGCAACACAATTGGGCCTTGCTGCGCGGGTTGCCGCAACTGGTAGACCTGGGCATACCGGTTCTGGTTGGCGCGTCACGCAAGCGGTTTCTCGGTACGCTGCTGGCCAGTGCGGACGGTACGCCGCGACCGCCCGGTGAGCGCGAAACGGCCACCGCGGTGATATCGGCGTTGTCTGGGCTGCACGGCGCCTGGGGTGTGCGGGTGCACGACGTGCGGGCCTCGGTCGACGCGCTACGAGTCCTGGGAGCCTGGAACAAAGGGGGCGCGAGCGGTGACTGATCGGATCGAGTTGCGCGGCTTGAAGGTTCGCGGCAATCACGGTGTGTTCGCGCACGAGCGTGCCGACGGCCAGGACTTCATCGTCGACATCACGGTCTGGATGGATCTCGCTGTCGCGGCGGCCAGCGACAACTTGGCCGACACCTACGACTACGGACAGCTCGCACAGCGCGCCGCGGAGATCGTCGCCGGCCCGGCTCGCGACCTCATCGAGACCGTTGCCGCCGAGATCGCCGAGGAGGTGATAGGCGACGCGCGGGTGCAGGCCGTGGAGGTGACGGTGCACAAGCCGCACGCCCCGATCCCGCTGAGCTTCGCCGACGTTGCGGTGGTGGCCCGGCGCTCACGCAGCGATCGGCGCGGCAGGGTGGTCCCGGCATGAGTCGCGCCGTGCTCTCGGTGGGGTCCAACCTGGGGGACCGGTTGGCCCTGCTGCAGTCGGCGGTCGACGGCCTGGGCTCAGCGGTGCGCGCGGTATCTGGGGTGTACGAGACCGAGGCATGGGGCGGAGTCGAACAGGGCCCCTTCCTCAACGCGGTACTGATCGTCGAAGACCCGGCCGCCGATGAGCGCGGCTGGCTGCGCCGGGCGCACGAACTGGAGCAGGCGGCCGAGCGGGTGCGCTCGCAGCGGTGGGGGCCGCGGACCTTGGATGTCGACGTGATCAGCTGCCACGACTCGGTGGGGACCGAGGTGCGGTCCGACGACGACGAGCTGACCCTGCCCCATCCCCGGGCCCATCTGCGTGCGTTCGTCCTGGTGCCCTGGTTGTCGGTGGACCCGGAGGCGCGACTGACCGTGGATGGGCGACCGCGTCCGGTGGCAGATCTACTCGACGAGCTGGAACCGGCGGAGCGCGCCGGAGTGTCGTCGACCGACCTGGTGTTGCAGCTCTGATGGGCCCGACGCGCAAACGTGACGTGGCCGCTGCGGCCGCCGTGGTCGCCATCATCAGCTACCTGGCGGTCCAGGTGCTGTACCGATGGTTCCCGCCCATCACCGTGTGGACCGGGATATCGCTGCTGGCGGCCGCGATCGCCGAGGTGGCCTGGGGCCGCTATGTCGGGGCGAAGATCGACGACGGCCAGATCGGCGCCGGGGCCGGCCGGCTGCATCCGCTCGCGGTGGCGCGCACCGTGGTGGTCGCCAAGGCCTCGGCGTGGATGGGTGCGCTGGTGCTGGGCTTCTGGCTGGGGGTGCTCGGCTACCTGCTGCCGCGCCGGTCCACGTTGCACGTCGCTGCCGAGGACACCGGCGGCGCCGTGGTTGCCGCGGTGAGCGCGCTGGCGCTGCTTCTCGCCGCGCTGTGGCTGCAGAATCGCTGCAAGTCGCCGCAGGATCCGGGCCAATCCGGACATCTGACCGGAAATCAACCCGGGTAAGAATCGCCGAAGCCGGGCGACACGCGGATTGACTTTGTGCAGGTACAGTCGGGCAATGCGGGCCAGCAAGGGTACGGGACAGAGCGACGAGGTGGGACGGCGCAGATGAATTCGGTCCTGTCCCGCGCCCCGGGTCGGCGTGGAGTTCGCAGGCCGGGCTGGACGTTGATGACGGCGTTGCTGATCCTTGCGATCGCCGCGAGTTCGGCGCTGGTGTTCACCAGTCGGGTGGAGCTGCTCAAACTCGCCGTCATCATCGCGCTGTGGGCCGCGGTCGCGGCTGCGTTCGTCTCGGTGATCTATCGACGGCAAAGCGATGTGGACCAGGCCCGGGCCCGAGACCTGAAGCTGGTCTACGACCTGCAACTGGACCGGGAGATTTCCGCACGGCGCGAGTACGAGCTGACGGTGGAGTCCCAACTGCGCCGCGAACTGGCCTCCGAACTGCGGGCACAGGCCGCCGACGAGGTCGCCGCGTTGCGAGCCGAGTTGTCGGCACTGCGAACCAACCTGGAGATCCTGTTCGATGCCGACCTGAGCCACCGTCCGGCACTGGAGCCTGAGCGCACCCCGGTCCGTGCCTACAGCGACTGGGCGCGCTCCGGTGAGCAACCGGGCACCGGCGCCGCCCGGGTCCCATCGCCGCCCACCACGAGCTACCCGCCGGACCCGGCCACCCAGACCGCGGAGAACCCGATCATCGACGTTCCGGAGGTGCGGATTCCGGCCGCTGGGAGCCCCACGCCCCAGGCTCCGCAGCGGCCGCAGACGCCGCATGTCGAGGGCCGCCGCGGTTCGCATCGCCGGAGTGCCGACGAGTCATCCCGGCGGGCCCCCGAGGAGACCCCACCGCCGCAACCGGCCGCCGCCCGCTGGGCGCAGCCGTCGCAGCCCTTCGTCGCGCCCGAACCCCGCCGCGAGCCGGAGCCGCCGCAGCCAGCACCGGCCCCGCAGCCTTCCCGGGCCGCAGCGCCGACCCCGCCCTGGAAACCCGTTGGCGCCGAGGGAGAGTGGTTGCCGCCGGGTGCGCCGGGCAGCCACTGGTCCGCGGAGGTTCCGGCGGAAAGCGGTCGACACGGAGCGTCGGAGCAGAGCACCGAAGTGCCGAGCCGCCACGGTCGCCACTCAGGTTCGGCCGAATCCGCCGCCGGCCCGGTGAACGGCGCCGAGCCGGCACGCCACGAGGGCGGGGGCCGCCGTCGGGCGCGCTCCCGGCACACGGCGGAGCCCGCCGGTGACCACGTCCCGCCGATGTCGGTCAACCCGGTGCCGCCGGTAGCCCCGGTGGTTCCTGAGCCTCAGCTGGCCGAGCCGGCAGCGCCCGCGCACGCCGGTGCGGCCGCGGCCCGGCATTCCGCCGGCGCCGACGGGAGCGCCGAGGGCCCCAGCGCCGGCGGTCAGTCGGTGGCTGACTTGCTGGCCCGGCTGCAGCCGACTCCGGGCGAAGGCCGCCGGCACCGTCGCCGCGAGGACTGATTCGCGGTCAACTGCGACCAACGTCACTCGCAGCGCCGGGACCAATGGGGATAGACTCACCGGCGACCGTCCGGTACCCGCAACGCGGGACTGGAACGAATACCAAGAGAACCTGTGAGGTCGTCTGCATGGCGCAGTTCGACGGACTGCGGCCCGCCCGGCTCAAGGTCGGCATCATCTCGGCTGGCCGCGTCGGCACCGCACTCGGTGTTGCGCTGGAACGTGCCGAGCATGTCGTCGTGGCGTGCAGTGCCATCTCCGAGGAGTCGCGGCAGCGCGCCCAGCACCGGCTGCCCGACAGCCTGGTCCTGCCGGCACCCGATGTAGCCGCAGGTGCGGAATTGCTGGTGCTCGCCGTCCCCGACACCGAACTGGCCGGCATCGTGTCCGGTCTGGCCGCCACGGGTGCGGTGCGCGCCGGCACGATCGTCGTGCACACCTCCGGGGCCATCGGGATCAGCGTGCTTGCGCCGCTGGCCGAGCAGGGCTGCCTGCCGCTGGCCATTCATCCCGCGATGACCTTTACCGGCTCAGACGAGGACATCGACCGGTTGTCCCAGAGCTGTTTCGGTATCACCGCCGCCGACGAGATCGGCTTCGCCATCGCCGAGGCATTGACGCTCGAGATCGGCGCGGAGCCGTTCCGGGTCGAGGAATCCGCCCGCACCCTCTACCACGCCGCGCTCTGCCACGGCGGAAATCACGTGGTCACCGTCATCGACGACGCGCTGGCCGCGTTGCGGGCGGCGTTGCCCGGACGGCTCGGCTCGGTCGTGGCCGATGACCCCGACGGTATCGCCGAGCGGGTGCTCGGACCGCTGGTGCGCGCCGCGCTGGCCAACACCCTGCGGGACGGCCGGGCCGCGCTGACCGGGCCGGTGGCCCGTGGCGACTCGGCTACCCTGGCCCGGCACCTGAGGGCGCTGGCCGGCGTAGACCCAGACCTGGCCGAGGCGTATCGCACCAACGCGCTGCGCACCGCGCACCGCGCCGGTGCCGCCGACGACGTGCTGGAGGTGCTGGCTCGATGAGCACGAACGCGGTCCGGGGCCCGCAGCCCACTTTCGCCGCCGGCGGGTTCAACGTCTATGAACGGCCGGACGATGTCGCGCGGGTCAGCCGTGCACTGCGGTCGACCGGTCGCCGGGTGATGCTGGTGCCGACCATGGGCGCCCTGCACGACGGTCACCTGTCGCTGGTTCGAGCGGCGCAGCGGGTGCCTGGCTCGGTAGTGGCGGTGTCGATCTTCGTCAACCCGCTGCAGTTCGGCGCCGGAGAGGACCTCGACGCCTACCCGCGCTCCCTGGACGACGACCTGGCCGCGCTGCGCGCGGCAGGGGTCGACCTGGTTTTCACGCCGACCGCCGCCGCCATGTACCCGAACGGCCCGCGTACCGCCGTGCACCCGGGCCCGCTAGGAGCCGAACTGGAAGGTGCCGCCCGCCCGACCCACTTCGCCGGCATGCTCACCGTGGTCTGCAAACTGCTGTCGATCGTCAACCCCGACCGGGTGTTCTTGGGGGAGAAGGACTATCAGCAGCTGGCGTTGGTGCGCCAGATGGTCACCGACCTCAACCTTGACGTGACGGTGGTGGGCGTTCCCACCGTGCGCGAGTCCGACGGCCTGGCCATGTCGTCGCGCAATCGCTATCTTGACCCCGCGCAGCGCGAAGCCGCGACGGCCCTGTCGGCCGCCCTGGCTGCCGGTGAGCGCGCGGCTGCGGCGGGCGCACAAGCGGCACTGGATGCCGCCGCCGCGGTGTTGTCCGCGGTGCCTGCCGTCGAGGTCGACTACCTGCAGGTTCGAGGAGTCGACCTCGGCCCGGCGCCCACCGATGGATCCGGACGGTTGTTGCTCGCCGCCCGGGTGGGCACCACCCGACTGCTCGACAACGCGGCGATCACGCTTGGACTTCCCATCGAATCAACCCGGAGGAATTGATGTTTCGGACGATGCTCAAGTCGAAGATTCACCGTGCCACGGTCACTCATGCTGACCTGCACTATGTCGGCTCGGTGACCATCGACGCAGATCTGATGGACGCGGCCGACCTACTCGAGGGTGAGCAGGTCACGATCGTCGACATCGACAACGGTGCCCGACTGGTGACCTACGCCATCACCGGTGAGCGCGGCAGCGGTGTCATCGGAATCAACGGTGCGGCAGCGCATCTGGTGCACCCCGGTGACCTGGTTATCCTGATCGCTTACGGCACCATGGAGGACGCCGAGGCTCGCCGCTACCGGCCGCGGATCGTATTCGTCGACGCCGAGAACAAGCAGGTGGACCTCGGTGACGACCCAGCCTTCGTTCCCGACGACGTTTCGGATCTGTCCCCCGCAAGCGGGAGGTACCCCCACTCGCCCCGAATGAGCGTGCGGTAGCCGTGCTGCTGGCGATCGACGTCCGCAACACCCATACCGTCATCGGCCTGATCTCGGGTTCCGGTGACCACGGGAACGTCTTGCAGCAGTGGCGGATTCGGACCGAGGCGGAGATCACTGCCGACGAGCTGGCGCTGACTCTGGACGGACTTATCGGCGATGACGGTGAACAACTCACCGGTGCCGCCGCGCTGTCCACTGTGCCGTCGGTGCTGCACGAAGTTCGGCTGATGCTCGACCAGTACTGGCCCTCGATCCCCGCCGTGTTGATCGAGCCGGGTGTGCGCACCGGGATCCCGCTGCTGGTGGACAACCCCAAGGAAGTGGGGGCCGACCGGATCGTCAACGGGTTGGCCGCGTTTCACAAGTTCAAGACGGCGGCGATCGTCGTCGACTTCGGTTCGTCGATCTGCGTGGACGTGGTTTCAGCCAAGGGAGAATTCCTGGGCGGCGCCATCGCGCCCGGCGTCCAGATCTCGTCAGATGCCGCCGCTGCCCGCTCGGCGGGCCTGCGCCGAGTCGAACTCACCCGGCCGCGCTCGGTGATCGGTAAGAACACCGTCGAATGCATGCAGGCCGGCGCGATCTACGGGTTCGCCGGTCTGGTCGACGGTCTGGTTCGCCGGGTCCGCGAGGAGGCTGCCGGTGCCGGGGACGACGTGACCGTGGTCGCCACCGGACACTCCGCACCGTTATTGCTGGCCGATCTGGAAACGGTCGACCATCACGACGCCAATCTCACCCTGGACGGACTGCGGCTGGTGTTTGAACGCAACCGGGACAGTCAGCGGGGCAGGCTCCGCCCGGCGCGCTGAGCGCCGCCGGCTTTTCGTTCTGTTGCCCCTGTTCCTCTAAGCTGGCGGTTCGTGAGCTCCGCCGATGTATCCCCTGACACGCAAGACGAATCCGATCTCCCTGAGCAGTTCCGGATCCGCCGTGACAAGCGGGCTCGGCTGCTGGCCGAAGGCCGCGATCCCTACCCGGTGGCGGTGGACCGTACCCACACGCTTGCCCAGATCCGGGCCGCTTATCCCGACCTGGTCGCCGACACCGCCACCGGCGACGTCGTCGGCGTAGCGGGCCGGGTGGTATTCGCCCGCAACTCGGGCAAACTGTGCTTCGCGACCCTGCAGGAGGGCGACGGCACCCAGCTTCAGGTGATGATCAGCCTGGCCAGTGTCGGGGAGCAGGAGCTCGAGGCGTGGAAGGCCGACGTCGACCTCGGCGACATCGTCTATGTCCGCGGCGAGGTGATCAGCTCCCGCCGCGGCGAGCTGTCGGTATTGGCGGACTCCTGGCAGATGGCCTCCAAGTCGTTGCGGCCGCTGCCGGTCGCCCACAAGGAGATGAGCGAGGAATCGCGGGTTCGGCAGCGTTATGTCGACCTGATCGTCCGGCCGGAGGCGCGTATGGTGGCGCGCCAGCGTATCGCGGTCATTCGGGCGGTCCGCAACGCGCTTGAGCGTCGCGGATTCCTTGAGGTCGAAACACCGATGTTGCAGACATTGGCCGGTGGGGCGGCCGCCCGGCCTTTCGTCACCCATTCGAACGCCCTCGATGCGGACCTCTTCCTGAGAATCGCACCGGAACTGTTCCTGAAACGCTGCGTTGTCGGTGGGTTCGACCGGGTCTTCGAGCTGAATCGGGTGTTCCGGAATGAAGGCGCCGATTCCACGCATTCGCCCGAGTTTTCGATGCTGGAGACCTACCAGGCCTTCGGCACCTATGACGACTCGGCGGTGGCTACCCGCGAGATTATTCAAGAGGTCGCCGATGAGGTGATCGGGACACGTCAACTGCCGCTGCCGGACGGCAGCATCTATGACATTGACGGCGAATGGGCGACGGTTGAAATGTATCCATCGTTGTCGGCCGCACTCGGCGAAGAGATCACCCCGGGAACCCCGGTGGCCGATCTGTGGGCCATCGCGGAACGGCTCGGTGTGGAGATACCCAAAGACCGCGGCTACGGTCACGGCAAACTGGTCGAGGAACTCTGGGAACATGCTGTCGGCCATGAGTTGAGTGCTCCCACATTCGTTCGGGATTTCCCGGTCGAGACGACGCCACTGACCCGACAGCACCGCAGCATCGCGGGTGTCACCGAGAAGTGGGATCTCTATATGCGCGGTGTCGAACTGGCCACCGGCTATTCCGAGCTCATCGACCCGGTGGTGCAGCGCGACCGATTCGCCGCCCAGGCCCGCGCGGCGGCTGCCGGAGATGACGAGGCGATGGCGCTCGACGAGGATTTTCTGGCGGCGATGGAACATGCGATGCCGCCCTGCACAGGTACCGGAATGGGTATCGACCGCCTGTTGATGGTCTTGACGGGCCTATCAATTAGAGACACCGTTTTGTTTCCGATTGTTCGTCGTCAAGGCAACTGAACTGCCCCGAAGCCTGCTGTGTTGAAGCAAGCGTATTTTTATGGCAGATTAGTTGCAGAGGTCGAATACGGCTTTGCGCACCGATTGCGCGCACGAAAGCTAACCAAGGGGTACCAATGGCGAAAAAAGTGACCGTCACCTTGATCGATGATTTCGATGGTGAGGGTGCCGCCGACGAAACGGTCGAATTTGGCCTGGACGGGGTGACCTACGAGATCGACCTTTCGAGCAAGAATGCTACGAAACTGCGCGCAGAACTGAAGAAGTGGGCCGACTCCGGCCGTCGAGTCGGTGGCCGCCGGCGTGGCCGCTCCGGTGGCGGTCGCCGTGGAACCATCGACCGTGAGCAGAGCGCCGCGATCCGCGAATGGGCCCGCCGTAACGGCCACAATGTGTCGACCCGCGGACGTATCCCGGCCGACATCATCGACGCATTTCACGCCGCAACGTAACGGCCTAGGTTTCGCTGCTGGCGAATCTTGCCCCCGTCGGAACACATTCGGTGGGTTTGGACGTTGCTCCCTTGCGTCCGATGCCAGGTCTTTCGGGACGGGCCATCGGATGGTCGATTCAGTACGCACTGCAAGGCAGGTCACAGCGCGCTGCGCCGCCCACTAGAGTGGACGGTAGGCACGTCGGCCGAGCCGAGGCCGATCAAGTGCCGATCGCGAGGGAGAGCAGGTAGCCACCGATGTTCGAGAGATTTACCGACCGCGCCCGCAGGGTTGTCGTCCTGGCCCAAGAAGAGGCCCGGATGCTCAACCACAACTACATCGGGACCGAGCACATTCTGCTGGGCCTGATCCACGAGGGTGAAGGCGTAGCCGCCAAGTCGCTGGAGTCCCTGGGCATCTCTTTGGAAGGGGTGCGCAGCCAGGTCGAAGAGATTATCGGCCAGGGCCAGCAGGCGCCGTCCGGGCACATCCCGTTCACCCCGCGCGCCAAGAAGGTGCTCGAGCTGAGCCTGCGTGAGGCGCTGCAGCTCGGCCACAACTACATCGGCACCGAGCACATTCTGCTCGGCCTGATCCGTGAGGGTGAGGGCGTCGCCGCCCAGGTTCTGGTCAAGCTGGGTGCTGACCTGACCCGGGTTCGCCAGCAGGTGATTCAGCTGTTGAGTGGTTACCAGGGCAAGGAGACCGCGGAGGCCGGCACTGGGGGACGGGGCGGCGAGTCCGGCTCACCGTCCACCTCGCTGGTGCTCGACCAGTTCGGTCGCAACCTGACCGCGGCCGCCATGGAGGGCAAGCTCGACCCCGTCATCGGCCGCGAGAAGGAAATCGAGCGGGTCATGCAGGTGCTGAGCCGGCGCACCAAGAACAACCCGGTACTGATCGGTGAGCCCGGCGTCGGCAAGACCGCTGTCGTCGAGGGCCTGGCGCAGGCCATCGTGGCCGGCGAGGTCCCCGAGACGCTGAAGGACAAGCAGCTCTACACCCTGGACCTGGGTTCGCTGGTGGCCGGCAGCCGTTACCGCGGTGACTTCGAGGAGCGCCTGAAGAAGGTCCTCAAGGAGATCAACACCCGCGGCGACATCATCTTGTTCATCGACGAACTGCACACCCTGGTGGGTGCCGGTGCGGCCGAGGGCGCGATCGACGCGGCCTCGATCCTCAAGCCCAAGCTGGCCCGCGGTGAACTGCAGACCATCGGCGCCACGACTCTCGATGAGTACCGCAAGTACATCGAGAAGGACGCCGCACTGGAGCGCCGGTTCCAGCCCGTGCAGGTCGGTGAGCCCACCGTCGAGCACACCATCGAGATCCTCAAGGGCCTGCGGGACCGCTACGAAGCCCACCACCGGGTCTCGATCAGTGATTCGGCGATCGTCGCGGCGGCCACCTTGGCCGACCGCTACATCAACGACCGGTTCCTGCCGGACAAGGCGATCGACCTGATCGACGAGGCCGGTGCGCGGATGCGAATCCGCCGGATGACCGCGCCGCCGGACCTGCGCGAGTTCGACGAGAAGATCGCCGACGCACGCCGCGAGAAGGAGTCCGCGATCGACGCGCAGGACTTTGAGAAGGCGGCCAGCCTGCGGGACCGGGAGAAGCAACTCGTCGCGCAGCGCGCCGAGCGCGAAAAGCAATGGCGCTCCGGTGATTTGGACGTCGTGGCTGAGGTCGATGACGAGCAGATCGCCGAGGTGCTCGGCAACTGGACCGGTATCCCGGTGTTCAAGCTGACCGAGGCCGAGACCACCCGCCTGCTGCGCATGGAAGACGAGCTGCACAAGCGGATCATCGGCCAGGAAGACGCCGTCAAGGCGGTCAGCAAGGCCATCCGGCGTACCCGCGCCGGGCTCAAGGACCCGAAGCGGCCGTCGGGCTCGTTCATCTTCGCCGGCCCGTCCGGTGTCGGTAAGACCGAGCTGTCCAAGGCGCTCGCCGAGTTCCTGTTCGGCGACGACGACGCGCTCATCCAGATCGACATGGGAGAGTTCCACGACCGCTTCACCGCGTCGCGGCTGTTCGGTGCCCCGCCGGGCTACGTCGGCTACGAAGAGGGCGGTCAGCTGACCGAGAAGGTGCGGCGCAAGCCGTTCTCGGTGGTGCTGTTCGACGAGATCGAGAAGGCCCACGCCGAGATCTACAACAGCCTGTTGCAGGTTCTCGAGGACGGCCGGCTCACCGACGGGCAGGGCCGCACGGTGGACTTCAAGAACTGCGTGCTGATCTTCACCTCCAACCTGGGCACCTCCGACATCTCCAAGGCGGTCGGACTCGGGTTCACCCAGGGCGGCGGTGAGAACAATTACGAGCGGATGAAGCTCAAGGTCAACGACGAACTCAAGAAGCACTTCCGTCCGGAGTTCCTGAACCGTATCGATGACATCATCGTCTTCCACCAGCTCACCAAGGAAGAGATCATCGAGATGGTCGATCTGATGATCGGCCGGGTGGCCAAGCAGCTCAAGGCCAAGGACATGGACATCGCGCTGACCGACAAGGCCAAGTCCTTGCTGGCCAAGCGAGGCTTCGACCCGGTGTTGGGGGCGCGTCCGCTGCGGCGCACCATCCAGCGTGAGATCGAAGACCAGCTGTCGGAGAAGATCCTGTTCGAAGAGATCGGTCCCGGTCAGCTGGTCACCGTCGACGTCGACAACTGGGACGGCGAAGGTGCGCACGAGAACGTGGTGTTCACCTTTGCCGGTAGCCCGAAGCCGACGGCGGAGGCGTCCGATCTGGCTAAGGCAGCCGCGGAGTAACTGCTACTGAGTCGAAACGGGCGGTACCTGCACTGCAGGTGGCGCCCGTTTCGCGTTCCGCACGGGTGTCAGCTGGGGGCTTGCCGCCAGAAGAAATGATGCACCATCCCGGTGGGGG
>CAXYUC010000086.1:0-18967 GCA_964292075.1 uncultured Mycolicibacter sp. | reverse complement strand
CCCCACCGGTGGAGGTGTCCAACGGCTGGCTCACCAACGCCGACGGCCAGGTCGTGATCTGGCACGGCCTCAACCAGGTCTACAAAGTCGCGCCCTACGCACCATCCGGCGACGGCTTCAGTGAGGACGACGCCGCCTTCCTGGCCGCCAACGGCTTCAATTCGGTGCGCCTGGGCATCATCTGGGCCGGGGTGGAACCACAACCCGGTGTCATCGACTACGCCTACCTGGCGTCGGTCAAGGACACCGTGGACATGTTGGCCCGGCACAACATCGTCGCGATTCTCGACATGCATCAGGACCTGTACAACGAGCAGTTCGGCGGCGAGGGCGCTCCGGACTGGGCCACCTTCAGCGGCGGGCTCCCCCACGTCGGTCTAGGTTTCCCGGCCACCTACCCCTTGAGCCCGGCGGAGAACCACGCCTGGGATACGTTCTGGGCCAACACCAAAGCCTCCGATGGGATCGGGCTGCAGAACCACTACGCGTTGTCGTGGCAGGCCGTCGCCAACTACTTCAAGGGCGACCCCAACGTGGCCGGCTACGACATCATGAACGAACCGTGGGCCGGTTCGCACTGGCTGGGCAGCCTGTTGGGCAACACCTACTTCGACGCCCAGCAGCTGACCCCGTTCTACAACCAGATCGACGCGGCCATCCGGTCCGTCGACCCGAACAAGACCGTGTTCTTCGAACCCAACACCCTCTTCGGCAGCCTGCCGGTGCCGACCCACCTGGGCACGGTGGACGACCCCAACTCGGCATTCTCGTTCCACCACTACTGCCTCACGGCGTCACTGTTCCCGGGTACCAGCTTCGGTTGCGACTGGAACGCCGACGTCGTGTTCGGGTACGCGATGGACTACATGCAGGAGCACAACGTTCCGGGATGGCTCAGCGAGTTCGGCGCCACCAACAACATCGGAGCCATTGACGCGAGCGTGCAGGGGTCCAACCACTATCTGTTCGGCTGGTCCGAATGGGCCTACTCCGGCAAGGACATCACCAGCATCTCGCCGGACGATCAGGCGCTGGTGTACGACCCGAGCAAGGCGCCGGTCGGCGACAACGTCAACTGGGACAAGCTTGACGCCTTGTCCCAGCCCTACCCGCAGCTGATTTCGGGCACCCCGACCTCCTGGTCGTTCAACAACGGTGTGTTCTCGTTCAGCTACTCCACCGACCAGGCCGACGGCTCCGGCAGCTTCGGCGCCGGTTCACAGACCACTATCTCCGTCCCGGCCAGCCAATACCCCAACGGCTACACGGTCAACGTGACCGGCGGACACGTCACCTCCGGACCCAATGCCTCGCAGCTGATCATCACCTCAGACGGGGCCTCCACCATCAAGGTCACCGTCACGGCGGCTTAGGCAAGCTAGGGGCGCGGGCGCTCCGCCAGAGGTATCGGCGGAGCGCTGGCGCGCACTGTCTGGCGCACTTCGCCGAGGCCCTGCACCTGCAGGGTCACCACGTCGCCATCGCTCAGCCAGCCTGGAAACGGTTGCGGGAGCGCGGGATCAAGATGTTCGAGCAGTGTGCAGGTGGGCACGGTGCCGGATCCGAAGACGTCACCCGGTTCCAGCGGCACCCCGCGTGAGGCGTAGCTGATGATCTCGCCGAAGCTCCAGTCCATGGCTTCGGTCGATCCGAGGCCCACGATCACATCGTTGACGATCGCGGTGGTGTGCAGGCTGAGTCTGCCGTTGCGGCGGTAGGGCTCCAGTTCGTCGGGGGTGACCAGGTAGGGCCCCAGGGTGACCCCGCTGTCCTTGCCCTTGGCCTGCCCGATCGCCAGCACACCCTCCTGAGCTTGCAGATCCCGCGCCGACCAGTCATTGAAAATGGTGTATCCGATGATGGCCTGCTCGGCTTGTTCCACCGACAGATTCGCGCCGGACGCGCCGATGATCGCGGCGACCTCCAGTTCGAAGTCCTGGCAGACGCTGCCGGGCGCCATGGGCGCGTCGTCATAGGGCCCCAGAACCGTTGCCGGGCAGGCGAAGTAGAACGCCGGTATTCGGTACCACATGTCGTCGAGGTCGCGGCTGCGGCCGGTCGCGGACAGGCAGTTGCGCATGTGGTCCAGGAAGCACAGGCTGTCGCGGATCGACGGTGGACGCGGGATCGGCGCCATCAACGCCACTTGGTCGGTTCGCACCGTCGCTGACGGTGTCGTCAACGCCCGGTCACCGGCGTCGCGCAGGCCGTTCGGGCCGAGCCGGATCAGCTCCAGCAACGTCACGCCGGGCGGTAGCGCATGGATGACGTTCCCGTCCAGCACACCCGTGCGCTCACCGTCTTCGCTTCGATAGGTCACCCATCGCACCGGTCAATCCTCGCCCACCACCTCGTCAGGGGTCTTGTCGGGCCGCAGTCCACGCCAGCTGGGCTGGCGCAGCCGGCCATCGGCCGTCCGTTCACTGAATCGGACCTCCCCCACCACGGTCGGCTCCACGAACGTGACGCCCTTGGCTTCTGACTCGGGAAGCGTTGCCCCAAAAGGTGATTCGCCGGCGGGTAGCGGCACCAACATCTGCTTCAGGGCGGCCAGCTGACGCTCGGTGAACCCGGTCCCTACCCGGCCGACGAACCGCAGGCCGTCACCCTCGGGAATGCCCATCAGCAGCGCCCCGATTCCCCCGCCGCGTGCCCCCTCCCCGGCCCGCCAGCCGCCGATCACCACCTCCTGGGTCCGCCAGTACTTCTCCTTGACCCACGCCGTCGAACGCCGCCCGGCCTGATAGGGCGAATCCCATTTCTTGGCGACCACCCCTTCCCAGCCGAGCCGATGGGACTGATCGAGCGCCTTCGTACCGTCGGGCGCCAACAGGTCTTTGATCACTAGATCGGTTCCGCGTGCCAGGGTTTCCAGGAGACGGCGGCGATCCCGATAGGCCACCCGCAGCAGCGGGCGCCCATCGAGGTAGAGCAGGTCGAACGCCCAGAACGCCAGGCGCTCCGATCGGGCCCTGTTCTGCATCGCAGCGAAGCTCGGGACACCGTCGTCGTCGAGTGCGACCAGTTCGCCGTCGAACACCACGTGGTGCTCGGCCAGGTCGGCGGCCGGAAACGGCAGCTGCGGGTATTCGCCGGTGACGTCGCGTCCGCTGCGGGCGCGCAACCGCAGCCGACCGTGGTCGGCCTCCACCAGCAGCCGGTAGCCGTCCCACTTGCCTTCGAAGGCCCACTGACTGGGATCGAGCCGCGCCACCAAACCGTGGGTGGCCAGCATCGGGGCCAGCTCGGTGAAGGTGAACGCCTGCTGGTCTTTCATCCGGTGCGCCAGCCACTGGTCGCCGCCGGTGCGGATCAGCGCGTATCGCCCGGAGATCCGGCTTCCGGCGAGCACGACGATCACCTCCCCCTTCTCCGCGCCTTTCCCGGCGGGGCACTCGAACTTCTCGGTCACATAGGTACCCGAATCCCAGATGCGCACGGTGCCGGCGCCGTACTCGCCCTTGGGAATGGTGCCCTCGAAGCTGCCGTACTCCAGCGGATGATCCTCGGTGCGCACCGCGAGATGGTTGACCGACGGCGTTTCCGGAAGGTTCTTGGGCACCGCCCAGCTCACCAACACCCCGTCGCGCTCCAGCCGGAAGTCGTAGTGCAGCCGGCGGGCGTGATGCTCGTGGATGACAAAACTGTTGCCCTCGCCCGGCGCCGGCGCTGCGGCCGGCACCGGTTCGGGCGTCCGGCCGGCGTCACGCTTGGACCGGTAGACGGCAAGGCGATCTTGGCTTGCCAAGGGGGCATCCAAGTCCGCCAACAGATCGCCGTCGCGGGCGGCCCGCTCCAGCACTTCGTCGTAGCGCAGCTGGCGCAGGTCCGGTTCGTCCAGCTCCGCCCAGGTGCGTGGGGCGGCGACCGTCGGATGGTCTCGGCCGCGCAGCGAATACGGCGCGATGGTGGTCTTGGCCGCGTTGTTCTGACTCCAGTCGAGAAAGACCTTCCCGGCCCGCAGCTTCTTGGCCATGGTCGCGGTCACCAGCTCGGGCATCGCGGCTTCCAGTTGTTGCGCAATGCGTTTGGCCACCGTGGCTGCACCGGCGCTGCTCACCGGGCGCTCGAGGGCCGCGTATACGTGAATTCCCTTGCTACCGCTGGTGACCGGGAAGGTGTCCAGTCCCAGCTCGGACATCAGCTCGCGGATGGCGCGCGCCACCTCGGCGAGCTGACTCATCGTTACGCCTTCGCCGGGATCCAGGTCGAACACCAGACGGGTCGCCAGCCCGGGCTTGAGCACCTTTCCACCGTGCGTCCACTCGGCTTCGAAACGCCACTGCGGCACATGAACTTCCAGTGCGGCCTGCTGGGCGATCCAGGCCAGGCCGTCGACGTCCTCGATGATCGGATAGGTGGTGATGCCGGAGCGATGCTGCACCTCGGCGCGGGCCAGCCAGCCCGGGGCCGACGAGGCGAGTTGCTTTTCGAAGAAGGAGTCCTGCTCCACACCGTTGGGCCAGCGCTTGCGGGTCGCCGGACGTCCGGCGATGTGCGGCAGCATCACTGCGGCGACGCGGGTGTAGTAGTCGAAGACCTGTGCCTTGGTGGTGCCCGTGGCGGGGTAGAGCACCTTGTCGGCGTTGGTCAGCGTGACCCGGGTCTTGACGGACTCAGCGCCCATGCTGCCAACCTACGTCGGGTTGGCGGTGCGCGGGGGTAACGTTGTTTCGTTCTTTCCCGAAGTCAGGAGATATCGATGAGCGAGACCTCCCCCAAAGCACACCTCCCGGCCAAGCAGGTGCTGGCAGGCAGTGCGACGTTCGCCGCCGCCGCGCTGATCCTGACCTCGGCGCTACTGACGGTTCTCCAGGGCATTTCCGCACTGGGCGGCGACGACCTGGTGGTCGTCGGGCAAGGCGACCTCGACTACGTCTACGAGTTCAACACCACGGTGTGGGGCTGGATTCTGATCGTGCTGGGCGTGGCGCTGACCGCGGTAGCTTTCGGCCTGTTCTGGGGCAAGTCGTGGGCCCGGGCGGCCGCGGTGGTGATGGCGTCGATTTCGATCGTGGGCATGTTCCTCTGGCTGCCGCACTACCCGGTGTGGGCGATCATCGTGATCGCGCTCGATGTCATCGTGATCTGGGCGGTCAGCGCCTGGCACCCCTCGCACTAAACCCGGTTGCCCACGCGCCGGGGTGGGCATACTGACTCCATGCGCTCCATCTGGAAGGGTTCGATCGCATTCGGTCTGGTCAACGTGCCGGTGAAGGTGTACAGCGCCACCGAAGACCACGACATCAAGTTCCGTCAGGTCCATGCCAAGGACCACGGCCGGATCCGCTACCGACGGGTCTGCGAGGAGTGCGGTGAAGTAGTCGACTACGGCGATATCGCGCGGGCATATGAGTCCGACGACGGCCGGATGGTGGTGATCACCGACGACGACATCGCTAACCTCCCCGAAGAGCGTGACCATGAGATCGCCGTGCTCGAGTTCGTGCCGGCCGCGGACCTGGACCCGATGCTCTATGACCGCAGCTACTTTCTGGAACCGGCGTCGAAATCGATCAAATCCTATGTACTGCTGGCCAAGACGCTGGCCGAGACCGACCGGGTGGCGATCGTCCACTTCGCGCTGCGCAACAAGACCCGGCTGGCGGCGCTGCGGATCAAGGACTTCTCCAAGCGCGAGGTGATGGTGGTGCACACCCTGCTATGGCCGGACGAGATCCGCGACCCGGACTTCCCCGCCTTGGATACCAAGGTCGAGATCAAGCCGGCCGAGCTGAAGATGGCCGGACAGGTGGTGGAGTCCATGGCCGACGATTTCGACCCGGACCGCTACCACGACACCTATCAGGACCAGTTGCACGAGTTGATCGCCGCCAAACTCGAAGGCGACGAGGCGTTCACTCCCGAGGAGCGGCCCGCCGAACTGGATGCCACCGAGGATGTCTCCGACCTGCTGGCCAAGTTGGAGGCCAGCGTGAAGAAGCGGTCGACAGCCGAGAAGAGCCCGGCCAAAAAGGCACCGGCAAAGAAGACGCCGGCTAAGAAAGCACCGGCCAAAAAGACTGCCGCCCAAAAATCCTGATCCGCTTCAGGTCACCAGTTCGTAATCCACTTGCAGCAGCTCGTAGGTCCTGACTGCTCGCCGGTCGCGTATCAACAGCGTTGCGCCAGCAGCCATCGCGGTCGATCCGACGAGCGCGTCATAGGTTGCGCCACCGGTGACGTTCTGCGCCGCAAGGTAGTTGATCAACTCGCGATGCGATCGTGCGTCCAGCGTGAGGTAGTCGGCGGACGTAACGTCGGCCAAGTACGCGTGAACTGCCGCGGGCGCTACGCGATGCGGTGGTGGTAGGCGCGTGAGAACGGAATAGGTTTCCACCGCCGCGTGTGCGACCAGATGAACGCCCCGGTTAAGGGCACGCGCGGCGGGTCGGTGCGCTTCGTGCCAGGTTGCGAATCCGGCCACAAGAACGCTGGTGTCGGGCGTGATCACCGTCGCACACGATCCAACGTCTCGCGAACGATTTCGTCGGTCAATGGGGGCAGCTCACGGTCCGGACGCGCGACAAGGACCGAACCTTCCCGAACCAATTCGACGTCGGTAGATGCTGGTTCAATCTCGATTCGTCCGTCGCGCTCCGTGATCTCCACCTCTTCGTTCCCGCGCAAGCCAAGGCGATCGCGAATCCGCTTGGGGATCACCAAACGCCCCGCCGGGTCGATGGTTGTCCTCATGGCATAAAAACTACCCTTTCGCCCACGATCTGGGCCCCGTCGCGGACTGAGCTCAGCCCGCGCAACGTCAGGTCGGTTGAACCACGTCCTCGCGGACACTGTCGGACCAGCCGCCCGCGGTCGTCGCGGGTCGCTGACGCACCCGTTGCGGCCACCAGAACCAGCGCCCGAGCAGCGCCGCGATGGACGGCGTCATGAACGACCGCACGATCAACGTGTCGAACAGCAGGCCGAGCGCGATAGTGGTCCCGATCTGGCCGAGGATCCTCAGGTCGCTGAAGATGAACGACGCCATGGTCCCGGCGAACACCAGGCCGGCGGCGGTCACCACCGATCCGGTACCGCCCATCGCCCGGATGATCCCGGTATTCAAGCCCGCGCCGATCTCCTCTTTGAACCGCGAGATCAACAGCAGGTTGTAGTCCGAGCCCACCGCGAGCAACAGAATGACGGCCAGGGCCAACACGATCCAGTACAGATGGATGCCGAACAGGTACTGCCACACCAGCACCGACAGCCCAAACGAGGCCCCCAGTGACAGCGCAACGGTGCCCACGATGACGATCGCGGCGACCAGGCTGCGGGTGATGATCATCATGATCAGCAGAATCAGACTCAGCGCGGCGATCCCGGCAATCAGCAGGTCGTACTTGGCGGCGTCGGCGATGTCCTTGTAGGTCGACGCGGTGCCGGCGAGATAGATGTGCGAGCCCTGCAGCGGGGTTCCTTTGACCGCTTCTTTGGCGGCGTTGCGAATTGAGTCGATGTGCGCGATGCCCTCGGGGGTCGCCGGGTCGCCTTCGTGGGTGATGATCATCTGCGCCGCTTTGCCGTCCGGCGACATGAACAACTTCATCCCGCGTTTGAATTCGGCGTTGTTGAACGCTTCGGGCGGCAGGTAAAAGGAGTCGTCGTTCTTGGCCTCGTCGAAGGCCTGGCCCATGGCGGCCGGGTTGTCGTTGGCGGCGGCGGACTGGTCGCTGATCCCCGAGTTGGTGGCGTAGTTGTTCAGCGCCAGGTCGCGGTTGACGCGCTGGCTTTCGATCTGGGAAGGAATCAGCTCCACCAACTGCGGTTGCAGGGCGTCCAACGTGTCCAAGGTCGTCGTGAGCTGGCCGAGCTTCTCGCTGAGCTTGTCGATGCCGTCCTGCAGGTCGAACACGTTGCGCAACGCCGCGCACGCCGGGATGTCGAAGCAGTGCGGTTCCCAGTAGAAGTAACTGCGGATCGGCCGGAAAAAGTCGTCGAAGTTGGCGATCTGGTCACGCAGTTCGCTGGTGAGGTCGATGGTGTCGTGAAAGCTCTGGGTTTCGGAATGGGTGGCGTCGGCGAGCTGCTGCTGTAGCGCGTATTGCTTTTCCAGCGTGTGGATCGACTTCTCGGCTTCGGCGGCCTGCTTGAGCAGATCGGCCTCCCGGTCCATCTGGTACTTCAGGTTCTGGGTTTGGGCAACATTTCCCTGGCCGACCGAGAACGGTATCGACGTGTGCTTCAGCGGCGTGCCCAACGGGCGGGTCATCGATTGCACTTTGGCGATACCGGGCGTGTGGAAAACGGCCTTGGCGACGCGTTCCAAGACCAAAAAGGATGCCGGGTTGCGCAGGTCGTGGTCCGCTTCGATCATCAGCAGTTCGGGGTTCAGCCGCGCTTGGGAGAAATGGCGTTCCGCGGCCGCGTAGCCGATGTTGGTCGGGGTCCCATCCGGCATGTAGATACGGGCGTCGTAGCTGGTCTCGTAGCCCGGCAGGGCAAGCAGACCGATGAGGGCCACTCCGCACGCCACCACCAGGATCGGTCCGGGCCACCGGACGATGGCGGCACCGATCCGGCGCCAGCCGCGGGTCCGCATGGCCCGGGTGGGCTCGAAGAATCCGAACCGACTGCCCAGCGTGAGCATCGCCGATGTCAAGGTCAACGCGGCGATCAGCGCAACGAAAATGCCGATGGCGGCGGGCAGCCCGAGGGTGTGGAAGTAGGGCAGTCGGGTGAAGGTCAGGCAGTACACGGCGCCGGAAATGGTCAGGCCCGAGCCGATCACGACGTGGGCGGTGCCACGGTACATGGTGTAGAACGCGGTCTCAGGGTCTTCACCGGCCGCGCGTGCCTCCTGGTAGCGGCTGATGATGAAGATCGCGTAGTCGGTTCCCGCGGCGATCGCCAGCAGGGTCAGCAAATTCGTGGCGTACGTGGACAATCCGATGATCTCGTGGTAACCGAGGAAGGCGACGAATCCACGCGCGGCGGCCATCTCGATGGCCACGGTCAGTAGCGCGAGCACGGTGGTGCCGATCGAGCGGTAGACCGCGAACAGCATGAGCGCGATCACCAGGAAGGTGATCGCGGTGACCTTGTTGGTGCCCTCGCTGCCGACCGAGAACTGGTCGGCGACCAGCGGGGCGGCGCCCGTCAGGTAGGCGTGGACGCCGGGTGGCGCCGGCGTCCGCTCGACGATGTCGCGGACGGCGGCCACCGACTCATTGGCCAATGTCTCGCCTTGGCTTCCGGCCAAAAACACCTGCGTCAGAGCCGCTTTGCCGTCGTTGCTCTGCGAACCGGCGGCGGTCAGCGGATCGCCCCAGAAGTCCTGGATGTGCTGGACGTGTCGGGTGTCGGCCTGAAGTTTGGCGACCAGGGTGTCGTAGAACCGGTGCGCGTCGGCACCGAGCGGCTGGTCACCTTCGATGACGATCATTGCCGCGCTGTCGGTGTCGTACTGCTGGAACACTTTTCCGATGCGCTTCGCCGCCTGGTACGACGGAGCGTCGTGCGAGCTCATCCCCACGTTGTGGGCCTCGGCCACCACCTCCAGTTGCGGCACGAGACTGTTCGTCACGGCGGCCAGCGCCACCCAGAACAGCACGATCGGCAGCGCCAGCCGGCGGATGGTGCGTGGCCAGAAGGGCGGCCGGCCGGGCTCGCTCATCCGGACTTGTCCAAGCAGAAGATGTAGGCGCTCACGGCGTTCGCGGTCCTTTCGTCCTTGAGCTCGCCGTCGATCAGGATGCGGCAGCCCAGCGTGTCGCCGTTGCCCTGTGCCCGCAGATCTGCGATGACAGCCGGATCGGTCGTCGTCGCCTGATATCTCCAGGGCAGCGGGGCATCGATGACCTGCTGCGGAGCGGCGTTGACATCGAGATAGTTGATGGTGGCGACAGCCCCCGGGGCGCCGAAGACCTCGTAGACAACGTCCTTGGGGTTGAACGGGACGATCTCCTCGGCGCCGTCACCGCCCGTCGATGTGGTGTCCCCCGAGCCGAAGATGCCGTGCAGCCGATACACGCAGAATGCCGCGACGGCCACCACCGCGACCGCTACCAAGACCATCCACCCACGCCGGACCAAGGGCACAAACGACGGTCTCTTCACCGGAAGCCTCTCGGTATCCGTGGGCAGGGTCGGATGAGACCTTAGCGTACGGTACGGAACCGTACGGGTTCAATAGTGCGCAGCACTGCGATGTCGCGAAGGCAGTTTTTAGCGGTCGCCCCTGGTCAGGCTCGGGAGGATCACGTTGTCGACGAGGTCGGCCACGGTGCGCGCCGTGGGCGCCCGGCCCGAGACCAGAGACCGGAAGATCAGATATCCCGGCAACACGTCCCAGAGGTCGTCCTCGATGGCATCGGCGTCGATCTCGCCGCGGTCGACGGCTTGGCCCAGGATGTGCAGGACCAACGCCTTGCGCTGATCGATGAACTGGTGCTGCATCACCTCGTTCAGCGCGGGATTGCGCGATGCCTCCACCAACACGGCACGCATGGCGCCGGCGTGCTGCGCGGCCTGTTGGCAGACCAGCTCACCCAGTCGGACCAGATCGCCGCGCAGCGTGCCGGTATCGGGCGGGACGGCGATCTGGCGGACACCCTGGGTGAACGCGGCCAACACCAATTCGGCCTTCGAGGGCCAACGGCGGTACACCGTGGCCTTGCTCGCGCGCGCGGTGGCCGCGACCGCATCAACCGTCAACCGGTCGTAGCCGTTCTCCTGCAGCAGCTGCAAGGTGACTTCCAACAGCTCGACTTCACGCGGCGACCAGGTCGGTGCGCCGGAAAGGTCGAGGTTCGAAGTCACGGCATCCACCATAGAATGCCGCCAACCAGACCTCGCTAAAACGGGGGTGGGTCGTTGGCGGCGATTCGTCTGGCGTGTTCGGCGGCGGCGGCTTCGATGGCCGCGGCGCGATGCGTTCGTGGTTGTGGTTGCGTTCCAGCCAGATCCGGTAGGCCCGATCCTGATCGCGGGTGCAGATTCGTCGCAAGTCGGGAATCTACCCGCTCGGGTCTGCGGCACTCGACAGCAAAGGCCAGCCGGCCGTTCGCGTTTCCCGCGGAGAGAGGCCAGATAACCGTCGTACCGGTGCGGGTTCCACCTGCACACCCTGTGGAGTTTGGGTAATTTAGGCGGGTCGTCTGAATACTTCGCGTTCGAGCCGAGCCAAACGCTCAGCGACGGTTCCTGATTCGCCGTGATCCTCGGCGTGCAGCCGATCGACGGCCCACACTCGGATAAGGGTCGATAGCGACATTCCCGCGCCTTCGTCGGCGAGTAGATCGTCAGTCCTGCTCATTCTTACGGCTCCTCACTGTAGAGGTCCCGATCCTGTTGATTCGCGATCCAGGCGTTGCTACCCCACCAATCGCCGTCCGGGGCACATACCCCGGCACTTCCGAGCGGCCCTCAAGCAGCGCCCTCGCGGCGTGCCCGCGTCGCTGTTAGAACGTGTTTCAAAAAAGCGGTGCAGCTCACGATCGATCCTTGTTAGCGTGGCGCCGTGATACTCGATAAATTCCGAATCGATAATCAAACAGCCGTCGTTACCGGTGCTGGCCGGGGCCTGGGCGCCGCCATCGCCGTCGCGTTCGCCGAGGCGGGCGCCGACGTGGTGATCGCCTCGCGTACGCAATCTGAACTAGAGGTCGTCGCTGACCAGGTCCGCGCGGCGGGTCGTCGTGCCCACATCGTCGTCGCTGATCTCGCCCATCCCGACCAGACGGCGACGCTGGCCGCCGAAGCGGTCGAGGCGTTCGGCAGGCTCGACATCGTCGTCAACAACGTCGGCGGGACGATGCCCAACACCCTCCTGACCACGTCGACCAAAGACCTCAAAGACGCCTTCACGTTCAATGTCGCCACCGCACATGCGCTGACCATCGCAGCGGTGCCACTGATGCTGGAGCACTCCGGCGGCGGGTCGTTCATCAACATCACCTCCACCATGGGGCGGGTGCCCGGACGGGGTTTCGCCGCCTACGGCACGGCCAAAGCCGCGCTGGCCCACTACACCCGGCTGGCCGCGCTGGACCTGTGCCCCAAGATCCGCGTCAACGGCATCGCCCCGGGATCGATCATGACCTCGGCGCTGAACGTGGTGGCTGCCAACGAGGAGCTGCGCACCCCGATGGAGAAGGCCACGCCGCTGCGTCGACTCGGTGACCCCGAGGAGATCGCGGCCGCCGCCCTGTATCTGGCTTCTCCGGCCGGCGCCTACCTGACCGGCAAGGTGCTCGAAGTCGACGGCGGCATCACCTTCCCGAACCTTGACCTGCCCGTCCCGGACCTGTGAGGAACTGACCCATGGCTATTCGTGTTGCTCAGCTCGGCACCGGCAACGTCGGTGTGCACGCACTGAAAGCGCTGATCACCAACCCTGAGTTCGAATTGACCGGGGTGTGGGTGTCCTCGGACGCCAAGGCCGGCAAAGACGCTGCGGAACTGGCCGGGGTGAACACGCCGACCGGCGTGATCGCGACCACCGACCTGCAGCAGGTGCTCGACGCCAAGCCCGACTGCGTGGTCTACACCGCGCTGGCCGACAACCGGCTCGTCGAGGCGCTGGAGGACTTCCGGCGCATCCTGGCCGCCGGTGTCAACGTGGTCGGCAGCAGCGCGGTGTTCCTGCAATACCCCTGGCAGGTGATCCCGGCGGAGATGCTGACCCCCATCGAAGAGGCTGCGCAGCAAGGTAGTTCGAGCTTGTTTGTCAACGGCATCGACCCGGGCTTCGCCAACGACCTGTTGCCGCTGGCGTTGGCCGGCACCTGCCAGAGCGTCCAGCAGATCCGCTGCATGGAGATCGTCGACTACGCCACCTACGACAGCGCCGCCGTCATGTTCGACGTGATGGGCTTCGGCGGGCCGATGGACGAAACCCCGATGCTGCTGCAGCCGGGTGTGCTCAGCCTGGCGTGGGGTTCGGTGGTGCGCCAGCTCGCAGCCGGCCTGGGCCTGGAACTGGACTCGGTCGAGCAGTCCCATATTCGGGTGCCCGCACCGGAGGACTTCTCGATCTCCTCGGGCGACATCGCGAAAGGCACCGCCGCGGCATTGCGATTCGAGGTGCGCGGGATGGTCGACGGCGAGGCCGCCGTGGTCCTCGAGCACGTCACCCGGCTGCGCGAAGACCTGTGCCCGGACTGGCCGCAGCCGGCCCAACCCGGCGGGTCTTACCGCGTCGAGGTGACCGGTGAGCCGTCGTACGCGCTGGACCTGTGCCTGTCCAGCCCCAATGGCGACCACAACCACGCCGGCCTGGTGGCCACTGCGATGCGAGTCGTCAACGCCATTCCCGCTGTGGTTGCGGCCGAGCCGGGCATCCGGACCACACTGGACTTGCCGCTGGTCACCGGCCGCGGCCTCTACAGCGCCGGCTGACCGCAGCGGCGTCGCGACCGCGGACCGTCAGCGAATTTCCGGCTACCCTGACTTTCCTATTCGCTGATCCGGATGGAAAGGGTGGCGGTGGCTACAGACACCGCGGTTCGACTCAAGCCGGGCTGGGCGTTGCTCGGCCCGGCTTTCGTCGCGGCGATCGCCTACGTTGACCCGGGCAACGTTGCCGCCAACGTCAGCGCGGGGGCTAAATTCGGCTTCGCGCTGGTCTGGGTCATCGTCGCGGCCAACGTGATGGCCGGGCTGGTGCAGTACCTGTCCGCCAAGCTCGGATTGGTGACCGGACGCTCGCTGCCGGAGGTGATCGGCGCCCACAGCCGCACACCGGTCCGGATCGCCTATTGGCTCCAAGCCGAATTGGTGGCCATGGCAACAGATCTCGCCGAAGTGGTAGGCGGCGCGATCGCGTTGAACCTGATCTTCGGATTGCCGCTGCTACTCGGCGGCCTCATCACCGGGGTGGTGTCGATGGCGCTGTTGGCAGTCGGCGACCGGCGCGGTCCGCGGGTTTTCGAGCAGGTGACCAGCGGGCTGCTGATCATCATCGCTATCGGATTCCTGGCCAGCCTGGTGGTCTCCCCACCGGCGCCCGCCGAGGTGGCCGCGGGCCTGCTGCCCCGTTTCGACGGCACCGAAAGTGTGCTGCTGGCCACCGCGATCCTCGGTGCGACGGTGATGCCGCACGCGGTGTACCTGCACTCGGGCCTGGCCCGCGACCGGCATGGCCAGCCCGAACCCGGCCCGGCGCGACGGCGGTTGCTGCGGGTGACTCGCTGGGACGTGGGGCTGGCGATGTTGGTGGCCGGCACGCTGAACCTGGCCATGTTGGTGGTGGCCGCCAACAATCTGCGCGGCTTGGACGACGCCGGTTCCATCGAGGGCGCACATGCCGCGGTCGGCAACACCCTGGGTCCGACGGTCGCACTGTTCTTCGCGATCGGACTGCTGGCCTCCGGATTGGCATCGACCTCGGTGGGCGCCTATGCCGGCGCGATGATCATGCAGGGCCTGCTGCGGGTGTCGGTTCCGCTGCTCTGGCGCCGGTTGATCACGCTGGGCCCGGCGCTGGCGATCCTGGCCGTGGGGATCGAGCCCACTCGGGCACTGGTGATCTCGCAGGTGGTGTTGTCCTTCGGCATCCCGTTCGCGCTGGTACCGCTGATCCGGGTGACCGGCGACCGGGCGCTGATGGGCGCCGATGCCAACGGGCCGTTGACCTCGGCCCTCGGCTGGGCGATCACCGTGGTGATCGGGTTGCTCAATGTGGCGCTGATCTATCTGACCCTGCGTTAGGCGGCGGCAGCGGACCGGGAACCATCGTCCGGATCGTCGCGTTTGTTAAATCAACTAATTAATTGCTAAACTAAGCAAATCGCCCTGTCCACCACTTCAAGGAGCGCTCATGGCACGCACCGACAACGACACCTGGGACCTGGCCACCAGCGTGGGAGCCACGGCGACGATGGTCGCCGCCGCCCGGGCGCTCGCCACCAAAGCCGACAATCCCCTGATCGACGACCGCTTCGCCGAGCCGCTGGTCCGGGCCGTCGGCGTCGATTTCCTGACCAAGTGGGCCGCCGGCGAGCTGGCGGGCACCGATCTCGACGACCACGAGTCCGGCTGGAAGCTCGGTCAGATGCCCGACGCGATGGCGGTCCGCACCCGCTTTTTCGACGCGTTCTTCGCCGACGCCACCCAGGCCGGGATTCGCCAGGCGGTGATCCTGGCATCGGGCCTGGATGCGCGCGCCTACCGACTGGAGTGGCCCGCCGGCATGACGATCTTCGAGATCGACCAGCCCGCGGTGCTGGCCTTCAAGACCGCGACGCTGGCCGATCTGGGCGCCAAGCCGACCGCAGATCGCCGCGGCGTCGCCGTCGACCTTCGCGACGACTGGTCGGCCGCGTTGATCGAGGCGGGGTTCGACCGCACCCAGCCCACCGCATGGATCGCTGAGGGACTGCTCGGCTACCTCCCGCCCGAAGCGCAGGACCGGCTGCTGGACAACATCACCGCACTGAGCACTGACGGCAGCCGACTGGCCACCGAGGCCATTCCGAACATCTCTGAGGCCCAGCACGAGCAGGCCAAGGAAATGATGCGCAGCGCCGCCGAGAAATGGCGCGCACACGGCTTCCACCTGGAGTTCTCCGAACTCGGCTACCAGGGTGCTCGCAACGACGTCGCCGAGTACCTTGACGCCCTGGACTGGTCCTCGACGGGCCAGTCCATGAGCGAGCTGTTGACGCAGCACGGCCGCCCGACGCCCGCCCGGGGCGCCGACTCGGTGTCGATGGCCGACACGACCTACTACACCTCGATCAAGCGGAGTTAGCCGCTCGACCTAGATCAGGCGGAGACAGCCTCGCGCGCCTTGGCCTTCTCTTCGTAGTAGGTGGCCCGCTCGTCGACCATCTTCATGAAGCCGATGACCTGCTCGCGGGCCTCGTCGCCCACAGCGCCGAAGTCGTTGCGCTCGTGGATCTTCCAGAAGCGCAGCACCGGCTGCACGACGTCGTCGTGGTGGATACGCAGGTCGTAGATGCCGGCCTTGGCGATCAGGATCGCGTTCTCCTGGAAACCGGGCATGTTCATCCCGGGCATCGAGAAGCCGAGCACCTCGTCGCGGATCGCGCACATGGCCTCGTCCGGGGCGATATCCAGGGCCGCCTGCATCAGGTTGCGGTAGAACACCATGTGCAGGTTCTCGTCGAGTGCGACACGGGCCAGCAACTGATCGGCGAGGGGACATCCAGAGGCCTTGCCGGTGTTGCGGTGCGACACTCGAGTGGCGAGTTCCTGGAACGACACATACGCCAGCACCCCCAGCACGGACTTGCCGCCGGAGTCATAGCCGGCGATGGTGTGCTGCATCCGCATGTTCTCGAGGTTCACCGGGTCGATGCCGCGGGTGACGATGAGGTAGTCGCGCAACGCGATGCTGTGGCGCCCCTCTTCGGCGGTCCACTGGCCGACCCAGGTACCCCAGGCGCCGTCCCGGCCGAAGGCGGTGGCGATCTCGCGGTGGTAGGACGGCAAGTTGTCCTCGGTCAGCAGGTTGACCAGCAACGCGGACTTGGCGACCGGGTCCAGCGGCGAATCTTCGGGAACCCAGTCCTCGCCCCCAAGGAACGCGAAGTCGCGCCCCCTGCTCCACGGCACGTAGTCGTGCGGCAGCCACGGCTTGGCGGCCTGGAGATGCCGATTGAGGTTCTGTTCGACAATCGGCTCCAACTCATGAAGCAGTGCCGTCTGGACGTTCACCATAGTTTTTGGCCCCCTCCCCTGATCGAAGGTGGGCTATCGTTTGGCCCCCCAGCCGAACCTACGGTTCCGTAGGTTTGCTCCACGGTAAGCACCCACCCCGCCGTGTGTCAACCGTTAACTTAGCTGCTTGGGCGCATTCCGCATCCCGAATCCACCGACCAGATCAGCCGCCCCAGCTAACGCCGCTAGGGCGCTGCGCGGCCTTCCGACTGCCGCTTGAGCCCCTCAGCCTCCATGTCGACGTAGCGACGAATCCGGCCACCGGCGAGCAGGCCGGCCAGCCAGGCCATCGGACCGGTCACGGTAAAAGTCAGCACGGCCCGCACCCCCGACCCGGTCGGCGTCAGCTCATGGAAGCCGGCGAACCGGATTCCGGCCATCGACGCCGTCCAGGTGAAGGACCGCTCATTGACCAGATCGGTGACGGTCCACACCATCGGCCGGCCGGTGGGTTGCCGGACGCGGGCGGTGCTGCCGACGCGCAGCGGACCGGAGTCCAACTGGGTGATCTCACGCATCGATGCCGTCCAGTCCGGCCAATGCTCGACATCGGTCAGGACGGCCCAGACGTCGCTGGGACGGGCCGCAATGGGATCGGTGCGGGTGTAGCGCATCGGCGCCCCCTTCCCCTCAACGGCACGCTACCCAAGTTCGGCGGCCACTCGGGCGCGTTCGGCCATCGAGGCGACCACTCCCCCGTCGGCGAGGATGTCGGCGCCGGTGAGATAGGCGCATTTGTTTCCGGCGCAGAAGGCGAACAGCTCGGCCATCTCCTCGGGCGTGCCCCACCGCGGGATCAGCGCGTCGGGCATCATCATGCCCACCCCGGCCTTCTCTTCGCGCCGCCCCATCTCGGTATCGATGTTGCCCGGCGACACCGAGACGATGCGCAGCCCGCGGCCACCGAATCGTTCAGCCTGCGAGGCGCAGTACCACTTCACGAAGGCCTTACTGACCGTGTAAGAGAAGCCCGAGCGCATCTGCTCGGGTGCGTTGTTGCAGTACGCCGTCATCGCGGCCACGAAGGCGTCGCCGTCGCTGTACGCCAGCGGGAACTGCTTGGTGGGGTATGCCTTGTCGGGCAGCAGCTGCGCGGCCATGGACGCCACGTTGACGATCACCGCGCCGTCGCCGGCGACGTCGTAGAACGCCTCGTTGACGACGAGGGTGCCGAACGCGTTGGTCCGCATGACGAATTCGGCGTCGCCCATGCTCGGACTGACCCCCGCGGTGTGGACCACCGACGCCAGCGTCCCCAGACCGGACGCGGTGTCGAACAGCCGGGTGACCGCGTCACGATCGGTGACATCGCAGTGGACGGCGGTCGCGGCAATGCCGAGTTCTGCGAGCGCGGCCTGCGCCGAGTCGAGCCGCTCCTGCCGAACATCGCACAACACCACGGTGTGGTCTCGGCCCAGGATCTTGGCCGTCGCCAGACCCATGCCGCCCGCGCCTCCGGTGATCACTGATACTGAAGCCATAACTGGACGGTAGACGGCTGCGCCCCAGTGCCGGTCGACTGGGTGATGCGGAGAGTCGAAATGACCGATCTGTCAGGCAAAGTGGCGTTGGTGACCGGAGCTTCTTCGGGCCTGGGCGCGGCGACGGCCCAACTGTTCGCCCGGCGCGGCGCAACGGTGTTCGGGTTGGCGCGCGATGCCGAGCGGCTGGCCACGGTGTTCGCCGACGTACCCGGTGGGCAGTACGCCCCCACCGACATCAGCACCGCGGCGGCGTGCGCAGCCGCGGTCGAGCAATGCGTCGCCCAGTTCGGCCGGCTCGATGTTCTGGTCAACGTCGCCGGCGCCCATCAGATGCGCCACACACTGGCCGTCACCGACGACGAGTGGGCCCACGATCTGGCGGTCAACCTCAACGGGCCGTTCTTCCTGTGCCGCGCGGCGCTGCCGCACTTGCTGGAGACCGCCGGCAATATCGTCAACGTCGCCTCGATCGCCGGGGTGGAAGGGCAGGCGTACTCGGCGGGCTACTGCGCAGCCAAGCACGGACTCGTCGGGCTCACCCGGGCGCTGGCCGTGGAGTTCACCGCGGAGAAGCTGCGGGTCAACGCGGTCTGCCCGGGCGGGATGCTGACACCGCAGGTGACCAACTTCCAGCTCCCCGAGGGCGCCGACGTCAACCTGATCATACGGGTGGCCTCGCCGCGCGGCATGAGCGCCCCGAGCGACGTCGCCGAGGTGATCGCCTTTTTGGTCAGTGATGCCGCAGCCGCGGTGCACGGCGCGGTCTACCTGACCGACAACGGGAAAACGGCCGGCTAGTTGTTCTTCACGGGCAGGTTGTGAACGCGTAGGCGTTCGATGGGTGTCTTTCCCCC
>CAXYUC010000085.1:0-19189 GCA_964292075.1 uncultured Mycolicibacter sp. | reverse complement strand
CGCCAAAACTGCAGGTCAAAGTACCAATAGCATCGATCTACGGCTGTAGTACTAGACTGCCGACGATCTCGAAAGTCGTGCCGCTATGTGGCCCCGCAAGCAACAATGATCGAGGCTCCAGATTCATCTGAAACGGGTCGAATTCCGCTCGGGAATTTGAGCCCGACTCCGTGCTCGAGGATGGCGGGATGCCTGCGGCGGCGCTGCGTAGCGCTTCCGGGCCGCCGAGTAGTCGAGACAGTCCGTAACCGAGTACGGCAAGGGTCGCGCCAAGTGCCGCCAGCCGGCGCCGAACAGAGTCGACTGACAGGTCAAGTCGGGCCAGCGCCATACCCGCGATGACAAACGGCATCCACGTGATTGCCGGATAAAAACCCGTCAGCAGGAGGTCGAGAACACCGACGCTGCTGATTTTCTCAAGCGGATCGAAGGCGTTGATGGCGTTCCTCACCGGCTCAGTCAGAACCTTCTTCAACAGGTAAGCAACTTGCGGTGCGGTCAGAGCGAGCGCGAGTGCGATGAGTGCGAGCTGTTTGGCGCTCAATCGGACAAGCGGCAGAGCGAGCAGGAAGTAGACCCCGTAGAAGGCGAGAATGACGACACCGCCATAGACCGTGGCCATCGCGGTTCCCAGTGCAAGCAGGACCACGGCGCGGATGGCGATCCGCGCTTTCGCCTGCCGCCCGGCAACGCCGACCTTGGGTTCCGAGCGCCCGGCGATCAGCATCAGGGAAAAGCCCGCAAGAGTGGCGAACAGAATCGATGATCGGCCCTCAGCGACGTACCCAATCCAGTGGCCGACCCCACTCGTAGCTGACAGGGAAGGACCGACGTGGACCGTGTACATGCCAAACACCGCGAGTGCTCGAGCCACATCTACCCCAACAACCCGTCCGAGTGAGGAAGCCTGCGGCGGCGGTGCAATCTCGGGGGAGGGCCGGTCGCCCTGAAGCGTTGCTTCCAGCGGGGCGGGTAATGAGTTCATGTGCTCAGGATCCCGGCGGACGGTGGGTAGGTATATCCGTCGTGCGTCTGGTTCTACCCCGCCAGCCGGATGGAGTTGGGGACTGGCCACCGATGGGTGACGGTTTGACCTGACCTACCGCTTGGGCACCAGATCCGGTGACCAAGGACCGCCTGTTGCGAATGCCGTGATGGCACGGCCCTATCCGGCAGAGTTCCGGGCCCGAGCGTTTGCGTTCGATGCGCGCCGGTAGGTCTGCAGAGGCAGACCGGCGACGACGTCGGCATGCTCTCGGTGATGCTCCCGAAGTGGACCAAGCGGGCCGCCGCGACATTCCTCGAGAAGGACGAGTCCCGCCCCAAAAGATCTACCTGGTCATCGACCTACTCGTCGACTCCAGGGCTCCGGTGGACCGCGTCGTGTCGCTCGACTACCTCTGGCGCCGTCGGTGCGGCCAGGGGTTCCTCCTGGGGGCCTTCTCTGATGCCCGAGGGGCAGCGGTTTCCGAGCCGAACGATAACTTGTCCTAGACACTAGATTTCCCGTAACGGCAGCGAAGGGGAGTGGATGGACATCAACGGTAAGAAGGTCATCGTCGTCGGTGGCGCCTCCGGCATGGGCCGCGCCACCGCGGAGCTGCTGGCTGCCGGCGGCGCGGACGTCGCGGTGCTCGACCGGGAAGGCTCGGAGGGGCAGCAGGTCGCAGACGGTTTCGGCGGCGCCTTCTACCCGGTGGACATCACCGACTTCGACGCCACCGAGAAGACACTGGCCGCGGCGGTCGAGGGCTTGGGCGGGCTGCACGTCATCGTCACCACGGCCGGCGGAGGCATCGCCAAGCGCACGCTGTCCAAGTCCGGCCCGCACGACCTGGAGTCCTTCCGTGCCGTGATCGACCTGAACCTGATCGCCACGTTCAACATCAACCGGCTCGCCGCGGCGCACATGAGCCAAAACGAGCCCGAAGACGAAGAGCGCGGCGTCATCATCAACACCGCGTCGATCGCGGCTTTCGAGGGCCAGATCGGCCAGGTCGCCTACACCGCCGCTAAGGCGGGCGTCGCCGGCATGGCCCTGACCATGGCGCGCGACCTCGGTTCGGTGGGCATTCGGGCGCTGGCCATCGCGCCCAGCCTGTTCGCCACCGGCCTGACCAAGGGCATCCCGGAGGAGTTCGCCAGCGCCCTGACCCGCGACGCTGCGTTCCCCAAGCGCCTCGGCCGGCCCGAGGAGTTCGCCAAACTGGTTGCCGCCGTCGTCGACAACCCGATGCTTAACGGACAATGCCTGAGGCTCGACGCCGGGCAGCGGTTCGCCCCCAAGTAAACGAAAGCCAGGAGATATCCCATGGGCATTGGAATAACCGACGACCACCGCGAACTGGCCGAGGTGGCCCGCGGATTCTTGACCGCACAGAAAGCCCGCTCGGCGGCTCGTGCGCTGCTGGACACCGCCCAGGAGACTCGGCCCCCGTTCTGGGGCGAACTGGCCGCCCTGGGCTGGCTGGGCCTGCATATCGACGAGGAGCACGGCGGCTCCGGTTTCGGACTGCCCGAGTTGGTGGTGGTGATCGAGGAGCTGGGCCGGGCGGTGGCTCCGGGACCGTTCGTTCCGACCGTCATCGCCTCGGCGGTCATCGCCGCCGCCGGCACCCCGCAGCAGCAGGCCCGCCTGCTGCCCGGGCTGATCGACGGTTCGGTCACCGCCGGGGTGGGGCTGGCCGGTGGCGTCGTACTGGACGGCGGCGTGGCCTCCGGTGATGCCGGGGTGGTGCTGGGCGCAGGCCTGGCCGATGTGCTGCTGGTGGCCGCGGGCGAGGACGTGCTGGTACTCGAGCGGGACCGGGCCGGGGTCAACGTGGATGTGCCGGGCAACGTCGATCTGACCCGAAGGTCCGGGCGGGTCACGCTGACCGGTGTCGGGGTCAGCGCCGACGACGTCCTGGCCGGCGCGCGCGAGTCGGCGCTGGCGCGCGCCCGGGTCCTGCTGGCGGCCGAAGCCGTTGGTGGCGCGGCCGACTGCACCGACGCGGCGGTGGAGTACGCCAAGGTGCGCGAACAGTTCGGCCGGACCATTGCCACCTTCCAGGCCGTCAAGCACCATTGCGCCAACATGCTGGTGGCCGCCGAGTCGGCGACCGCCGCGGTGTGGGATGCCGCTCGGGCCGACGGCGAGGACGAGTACGCCTTCCGGCTGGCCGCCGCGGTCGCCGCCACCCTGGCGTTCCCCGCCTACGTGCGCAACGCCGAGCTGAACATCCAGGTGCACGGCGGTATCGGCTACACCTGGGAGCATGACGCCCACCTGCAGCTGCGTCGCGCCCTGGCGGTGCAGGCGCTGTTCGGCGGCGACGCGCCGGCCCAGGCCGTCTTCGAGAGCGCCGCGGCCGGCATCACCCGGGCCAACAGCCTGGACCTGCCGCCCGAGGCCGAGGAGCTGCGCACCCGCATCCACGCCGACGCCGCCGAGATCGCGGCGTTGGGCACCGAGGAGCAGCTGGACAAGCTGATCGCGACCGGATATGTGATGCCGCACTGGCCCAAGCCGTGGGGCCGGGCCGCCGACGCGGTCGAGCAGGTGGTGATCGAGCAGGAGTTCAGCGCCGCCGGCGTGCAGCGACCCGACTACTCGATCACCGGCTGGGTGATCCTGACGCTGATCCAGCAGGGCACCGACTGGCAGATCGAGCGGTTCGTGGAGAAGGCGCTGCGCCAGGAGGAGATCTGGTGCCAGCTGTTCTCCGAGCCGGGTGCCGGCTCGGATGCGGCCGCGGTCAAGACCAAGGCCGTTCGGGTCGACGGCGGCTGGAAGATCACCGGTCAGAAGGTGTGGACCTCCGGAGCGCATCTGTGCCGGCGTGGCCTGGCCACGGTGCGCACCGACTTCGACGTCGCCAAGCACGCCGGCATCACCATGGTGATCGTCGACATGAAGGCGCCGGGCGTCGAGGTGCGGCCGCTGCGTCAGATCACCGGTGGTTCGGAGTTCAACGAGGTGTTCTTCAACGACGTCTTCGTTCCCGACGAGGATGTGGTCGGCGAGGTCAACGGCGGCTGGAAGGTGGCTCGCGCCACCCTGGGCAATGAGCGGGTCAGCATCGGTGGCGGCGGCTCCTACACCGCCGGGATCGACCAGCGGCTGATCGCACTGGCCCAGCAGCACCGGCAGTCGGTAACCGATGCCGAGGTGCGCGTCGGCAGGTTTGTCGCCGACGAGCACGCGTTGCGACTGCTGAACCTGCGGCGCGCGGCGCGCAGCATCGCCGGCGCCGCACCCGGCCCCGAGGGCAATGTCACCAAGCTCAAGCTGGCCGAGCACATGGGCGACGGTGCGGCCATCGGCGCGGCGCTGCTGGGCCCGGATGTCGCCCTCGACGACGGGCCGGGCGCGATGGCCGCCCGGATGGTGATGGGCGCGCGCGGTATCGCCATCGCCGGTGGCACCTCGGAGGTGACGCGCAACCAGATCGCCGAGCGAATTTTGGGGATGCCCCGCGACCCGCTGATCAAGTAGCGTTCCTCACGGCGCGAGCGTGCGTGTTTGCACGGCGGCACGCCGGCTGCACCGGCATTTTGTGCACGCTCGCCCGTGGTGAGGAGGACGCGAAATGGCCACTGTCGCAGACCATGTCATCACCGCCCTCAAACGCAGCGGGGTGCAGCGCGTCTTCGGGATACCCGGCGACAGCCTCAACGGGTTCACCGACGCGATCCGCCGGGCCGGCGACTTCCGCTGGGAACAGGTCCGCCATGAGGAGACCGCGGCGTTCGCGGCCGCCGCGGAGGCGGGACTGACCGGCAGTTTGGCGGTGTGTGCGGGTAGTTGCGGACCCGGCAATCTGCACCTGATCAACGGCCTGTTCGACGCGCAGCGCAGCCGGGTCCCGGTGCTGGCGATCGCTGCCCATATCCCGCTGGCCGAGGTCGGCTCCGACTACTTCCAGGAAACCCATCCGCAGAACCTGTTTCGCGAGTGCAGCGTCTACTGCGAGTTGGTCAGCACCCCCGAGCAGGCGCCGCGGATCCTGGAGCTGGCGATGCGTGCGGCGGTGGAGGAGAACGGCGTCGCCGTCGTGGTGGTGCCGGGTGAGATCTTCGGCCACCGCCCCGATGAGACCGCCGGGGGGGCGCGTCCGGTGCTGCCGACCGGATGGGTGTGCTACCCCGACGAACATGGGCTGCGGGCGGCCGCGGCCATGCTCAACGCCGCCGCCAACGTCACCATTCTGGCCGGTGCGGGGGTTGCCGGTGCCCACGATCAGGTGATGGAGTTGGCGCGCACCTTGGCGGCCCCGATCGTGCACGCGCTGCGCGGCAAGGAATACATCGAGTACGACAACCCGTACGACGTCGGCATGACGGGACTGCTGGGCTTCGCGTCCGGCTACAAGGCGATCAGGGAAGCCGATGTGTTGCTGATGCTCGGTACCGACTTTCCCTACCAGCAGTTCTATCCCGATCGTGCGCAGATCATCCAAGTCGACATTCGCGGCCGAAACCTGGGCCGACGCACCCCGATCGATCTCGGATTGCTCGGCACGGTGGCCGACACCGTCGCCGCGTTGCAGCCATTGTTGGTGAGTAAGAACGACACCAGCCACCTGGAAAGGTCGCGCAAGCACTACCGCAAGACCCGCCAGCGACTCGACTCGCTGGCGTCCAACGATCGGGACCGCACCCCGATACGCCCCGAATATGTTGCCGCGGTGGCGAATCGGTTGGCCACAGACGACGCGGTGTTCACCGTCGACGTCGGCTCCCCGGTGGTGTGGGCGGCGCGCTACGTCACCATGAACGGGCGACGACGATTGATCGGGTCGTTCAACCACGGCACCATGGCTTGCGCGCTGCCACATGCTATCGGCGCCCAGTCCGTCGACCGACAGCGACAGGTGGTCGCGTTGGCCGGCGACGGCGGGCTGGCAATGCTGTTCGGCGAGCTGCTTACGCTGACGCAGAATCGCTTGCCGGTCAAGGTGATCGTGTTCAACAATTCGTCGCTGAACTTCGTCGAACTGGAGATGAAGGCCGCCGGCATCGTCAACTTCGGTACCGAGTTGGACAATCCCGACTTCGGCGCCGTCGCCACCGCGGTGGGCATGTTGGGGCGCCGGGTGGAGCACCCGGCCGATCTGGACGGCGCCCTGACCGAGGCGTTCGCCTACGACGGCCCCGCCGTCCTCGACGTCGTCACCGCCCGCCAGGAACTGTCGATCCCACCGGCGATCACCGCTGAACAGGCCAAAGGATTTTCGCTCTACGCGATCCGGACCATCCTCGCCGGTCGCAGCGATGAACTGCTGGACCTGGTGACCACCAACGTGGCCCGCCGCATCTTGAATTGATATCAATCTCGACGCCAGTCGATAAATGCGTTGCGCGTCCAGCGGACGCGCTACTAGCCTTGGGACATCATGCGTTATCTACTCGTAGTAGCCGGCACCCGCAGCGGGGTCTGATCCAGACCGACCCCCCGCTGTGGGTCGGAAGCTACTACCCGTCGGTCGCTCTTCGAGCAGAAAAGACCGCAACATGGCCAGTACATCTTTCGCAGACCAATTCGACACTCGACTCCCGCGTGAACTGCGTGACCCAGCCGCCCAGCTCACCCGGGAAGGCTTCGTGGCCACCTACGGTCACTGCTCCGGGCCGCTGCGGCTGGGCCGGTGGCGCTGCCTGGATGCCGACCGGCCCGCGGCCCGGCTGGGGCCACAGGGCCGCACCTACCAGGCGACGATCGCCATCGGCGATCGAACCGGCACCTGTACCGCGGCAGCGCACGGCCCGCTGGGCGCCCTCACCGAAATGCTGTATGAGCGTGGAATCAGGTTGGAAATCCTAGGATTTCACCAGCTGGCCTGCGGCACCGAGACAGCGACGTTCATCCACGGTTCCAACGGTCGCGCGACGGCATGGGCGGTGGGCTTCGCGTCCGACGCCGGGGCCTCGGCCGTGGATGCCGTTGTCACATGCGTGAATCGGCTGCTGACTGCGGGGTGATCCCAGACCGCCAGCAGACATAGAATCGCACGTTGGAGAGTCGAATCGTGCGATTCTATGTCTGCTCGGCGCGCGTAATCTAGAGCCGGCGCAAGACGATCGGCATCCCGTCCATCGGAATCGGCATGCCGCCGTAGTCCCAGCGCGGCTTGTAGTCCGGGTGGGACAGCTCAATCCGGTACTGACGCAGCAGCCGATGCAGCACCGTCTTGACTTCGAGACGGCCGAACACCATCCCGATGCACTTGTGCGCCCCGCCGCCGAACGGGGCCCAGGCGTAGCGGTGCTTCTTGTGCTCGGACCGCGGCTCAAGGAACCGCTCCGGGTCGAACTGGCGCGGGTTGGTGTACAGCTCGGGCAGCCAGTGATTCATCCCCGGCCAGGTGACCACGTTGGTGCCGGCCGGCACGTAATGGCCCAGCAGATCGGTGTCACGCACCGTCTGGCGCATGTTGAACGGCAGCGGCGTCACCAGCCGCAGGGACTCGTCCATGACCAGGTCGAGGGTTTCCAGCTTCTCCAGCGACTCGATGTCCAGCGGGCTGTCGCCGAGCCGGGTCGACTCGTCGCGGGCTCGGTCCTGCCACTCCGGGTGTGCGGCCAGGTGGTAGATCATCGTGGTGACCGTCGAGGTGGTGGTGTCGTGGGCGGCCATCATCAAGAAGATCATGTGGTTGACGATGTCGGCGTCGGAGAAGCTGTTGCCGTCCTCGTCGGCGGTGTGACAAAGCACGGTCAGCATGTCGGTGCCCTCGGCGTTCCGGCGCTCTTTGACCCGCTCGACGAAGTAGTCCTCGAGCAGCTTGCGGCCCTGCAGCCCCTGCCACCACTTGAACGGCGGTACCGCGGTGCGAATGATCGCGCCGCCGGCCCGGGTGGTCTGCTCGAAGGCGTGATTGACCTTGGTGACCAACTGATGGTCGCTGCCCGGCTCATGGCCCATGAACACCACCGAGGCGACATCGAGGGTCAGTTCCTTCATCGCCGGGTACAGCAGGAAACGGCCGTCGTCGGTGGGCCAGTCGGCCACGATGGCCGAAGCCACCCGGTCGATGTCCTCGACGTAGCTGGCCAGCCGGGGCCGGGTGAAGGCGGACTGCATGATCCGCCGATGGCCCATGTGCTCGTCGAAGTCCAGCATCATCAGACCGCGGTTGAAGAACGGCCCGATCACCGGGAGCCAGCCCTTCTGCGAGTAGTCCTTGTTCTTGTTGGTGAAGATCGTCTGGGTGGCGTCGGGGCCCAGCGCGACGATCGACGGCAGGATCGGCGAATCGGCGAAGGTGATCGGGCCCCGGGTGTTGTACAGGTGCAACGGGAAGTCGGGTCCCTGGCGGAACATCTCGACGATGTGACCCAGCAGCGGCAGCCCCGAGTCGCCGACGATGGGCTTGAGGTCACTGCCCGCCGGCGGAACGGCCAGGGTCCGCTGCGGCCAGTCCACCGTCATCAGCCGCTTTTCCAGCAATCCCATCCCGGGGATGGTGTTCACGGTCGGGACGAACCGGCGTTTTGCCTGGTCGAGCAGGTAACGCGGGGTGCTGATGGTGGTCACAGACGCTCCTCTAACGGCCGGACAGGTTGTGGTAACCGTCACTCGGGCCTAATCCTCGAAGTAAGTTTGACGCCTGTCAAGTTTGAATCCGGCGCGGCGTGATGCAAGGTGCAAAGGTGAATAGCGAGGATGGCGCGGGTGGGCGGTCTGCCGACGATCTGCCGATGCGGCGTGGCGACAAGCAACGTCAGGCGATTGTTCAGGCGGTGCGCGAACTGCTGGAGGAGAAACCCTTCGCGGAACTGTCGGTCAGCACCATCAGCGATCGGGCCGGGGTGGCGCGCTCGGGCTTCTATTTCTACTTCGACTCCAAGTACGCCGTGCTCGCCCACATCCTGGCGGAGGCCACCCACGAGCTCGAAGAACTGACCCACTACTTCGCGCCGCGCGGCGCCGACGAATCGCCGGCGGCATTCGCCCAGCGCATGGTGGGCAGTGCGGCCGCGGTCTACGCCCACAACGATCCGGTGATGTCGGCATGCAACCTGGCGCGCAACAGCGACGCCGAGATCCGTGAGTTGCTCGACGCCCAGATCGATGCGGTGATCGACCAGATCGTCGGCGTGGTCAATGACGAGCTCGCCGCGGGGACGGCGAACCCGATCAGCGAGGACATTCCTGCGCTGGTGCGGACCCTGGGCGCTACCACCGCCTACATGCTTTCCGGTGACAGTGCCTTCGTGGGGCCCGGCGGCGATGTGGGGCGTGGCGTACGGGTGCTGCAGGCGTTATGGCAAAACGCGCTGTGGGGCGGGCGGAAGGGCTAGCGGGGATCGAATCATCGGTGAACGGTACCGCCGGTATCGTCTGCATCCATGACACGCGTAGCGCAGTACTACCGGGGCAAGCGGTGCTTCATCACCGGAGCGGCCAGCGGGATCGGGCGGGCCACCGCGTTGCGGCTGGCCGAGCATGGTGCTGAGCTGTACCTGACCGATCGCAATGCCGAAGGTCTGGCCGAAACCGTCGCCGACGCGCGCGCTCTGGGCGCGCTGGTACCCGAGCACCGGGTGGTCGACATCGCCGACTACGACGACGTCGCCGCCTTCGCCGCGGACATCCATGAGCGGCACCAGCCGATGGACGTCGTGATGAACATTGCCGGGGTGTCGGCGTGGGGGACGGTCGACCGGTTGACCCATCAGCAGTGGCGAAAGATGGTCGACATCAACCTGATGGGTCCGATCCACGTCATCGAATCGTTCCTGCCGCAGATGGTCGCCGCCGGCCGCGGCGGTCGCCTGGTCAATGTGTCCTCGGCGGCTGGAATCGTCGCTTTGCCCTGGCATGCGGCCTATTCGGCCAGCAAGTACGGCCTGCGCGGAGTGTCGGAGGTGCTGCGGTTCGACCTGGCCCGGCACAAGATCGGGGTGTCGGTGGTGGTGCCCGGCGCGGTCAAGACCGGGCTGGTCCACACCGTCGAGATCGCCGGCGTGGACCGCGAGGACCCGCAGGTGGAGAAATGGGTGGGTCGTTTCGCCGGCCATGCCGTGTCGCCGGAGAAGGCGGCGGACAAGATCCTGGCCGGGGTGGCGCGCAACCGCTACCTGGTCTACACCTCCGGCGACATTCGGGCGCTGTACGCGTTCAAGCGGCTGGCCTGGCTGCCCTACAGCGTGGCCATGCGTCAGGCCAACGTGCTGTTCAGCAAAGCGCTGCGGCCGTCGCGGGATTCGTTGCGCAGCTCCTGAGCCGCCAGCCGGCTCAGCGGCTGCCCCAATCCCAGGCCGGGGTGTTGAGCAGGCCCAGGCCGGCGACCCGCGTCTCGCCGAAGTCTTTGTAGACCTCGATCTCGGCGGTGTCGTGGTGGTCGGCGTCGGCGACAGGCACGGCGGCGAGCAGTTCCGGCATGGTGCGCGCGTGGGTGACCACCACGACCTGGGTTCGGGTGGCGGCGGCCTGGATGAGTTCGGCCAGCGGAGCCACCAGGTCGGGATGCAGTGACGTCTCCGGCTCGTTGAGCACCATCAGCGATGGCGGCTGCGGGCTCAGCAGGGCGGCGGCCCACAGCAGGAAGCGCAGGGTGCCATCGGACAGTTCGGCGGCACGCAACGGCCGCAGCATGCCCCGTTGGCGCAGCTGCAGGTCGAACATGCCGTCGTGCGAGCTGACCGACAGCGTTGCCCCGTCGAAGGCGGCCGCGACCGCACGGTCCAGCTCGTCGTCGCCGGACTCGATGATGGTCTGCACCGCTGCGGCCAGATCGACGCCATCGCCGGCCAGGACCGGTGTGCGCGTCCCGACCTGCGGCCGTCGCACCGGTGCGCCGGCATCCACCCGGAAGCCGTCGTAGAAGCGCCAGTCCCGCAGCCGATCGCGCACCGCGGCGAGTTCCGGATGTGCGGCGGGGTGGGCGAATTCGGCGAGCACGCTGCGATAAGTCGGCAGGTTGCGCGACAGTTCCTCGACACCGGAGTCCGTGCTGGACTGCGCATAGGCGCGGGTGCGGCTCACCAGGGTGGCGCCGCGCCGTGGCACTGCTCCGGCGAACACGATCTCCCGTTTGATCTCCGGATCGTGGGCGAACGCCGACGACTGCTCGGGGTCCTGTGGCAGACCCAGATCGACCAGGTAGCCGAAATCGTCAGAGGCGAAACCCATCTCCAGCGAGACCGGTCGGGTGTGCACGCTGCCCTGGGCGGCTCCGCTGCGGCGCGCTTCGCCGAGCTGTTCGGGGCCGGCCCACAGCACCGACTCCAGGCCGCCCTCGCGAGCCAGCGAGCCGATCACCTCGCCGCGCCCGCAGTCGGCCAACAGTCGTAGCGCCCGGTACAGCGACGACTTGCCGGTGCCGTTGGCTCCGGTGACGACCGTGAGAGGGCGCAACGGCAGCACCAGGTCGCGCAGCGAGCGGTAGCCGCGCACAGCCAGCGTCGACAGCATGCCCGGCAGGTTATCGGGTGCCTCCGACGTGCTGGGCGTCGTGGGCGGCCGTCTGCAGCGGTACGACAGGCCTCCCGGCTCCGGTCGCTGCGGCGGAACGGCCGGAATCGGTACCTGCCGAGATGCGCTGAGCCGGGGGTCAAGAGGCTTTGCTGGCCGGCGGTCGGTGGTTGCGCGCCCCGACGACTTGTCGGTGCCGCGTGGTAGACCTGCGGTTATGAGCAGAGAGTGGCGCGAATGTGAGCTGCGACACGCCGATGCGGAGGGCGCCGCAGGCTTACGACCAGCGAATTTCAACAATGTCGTTTCGAACATCTAGTATTAAGCCCGAGGGATGACCACTAGGTGTAGTGTTCGGGGGACCGACAGGCCCGGGATCTTCCAGTTATCCGGGCCGCGGCAACCGGCACCTATTGGTGCTCTGCCACGGCTGCGGAGCTGGAGAACGGAAAGTCCTGGCGGCCCGCTGAACATAGTGCCCGATCCGTCATCCGCTCGTTTGTCGACGATTCGCTGAGGAGCCTGCCGCCATGAGCATCACTGTCTACACCAAGCCCGCGTGCGTGCAGTGCAACGCCACCTACAAGGCGTTGGACCGGGAGGGCATCGCTTACGAGAAGGTCGACATCTCGCTGGACCCCGATGCCCGTGACTACGTTATGGCGCTGGGCTACCTGCAGGCCCCGGTCGTGGTCGTCGGCGACGAGCACTGGTCGGGTTTCCGGCCGGACCGCATCAAGGCGCTGGCGCAGGCCGCGCTGAGCGCGTAGGCCGGTCGCCGGGTCGGGTACGGGTGGAGTCTGACTGAGAGCTGAAGGGGGTCGCCATGTCTGCGGATTCAGAATGCAGCCTGGTGTATTTCTCCTCGGTGTCGGAGAACACCCACCGCTTCGTGCAGAAGCTGGGCCTGCCGGCCATCCGGATCCCGCTGCACGGACGCATCGAGGTCGATCACCCCTATGTATTGGTCCTGCCGACCTACGGCGGCGGACGAGGGACCCCGAATATGGCTGAAGACTCAGCCGGCGGCTACGTGCCGAAGCAGGTCATCGCTTTTTTGAACAACGAACACAACCGGGGGTTGCTGCGCGGCGTGATTGCGGCCGGCAACACCAACTTTGGTGCGGAGTTCTGCTACGCGGGCAATGTGGTGTCCCGCAAGTGCGGGGTGCCGTACCTGTATCGATTCGAATTGATGGGAACCGACGAGGACGTACAAGCCGTCCGCGCGGGCTTGGCTGATTTCTGGAAGGACGAGGCATGCCACCAACCGCTGCAACTGCAGAGCAGGTAACCGCAACCACCCGCAGCGCTCCGGTGGGCGAGTTGGACTTCCACGCGCTCAACGCGATGCTCAATCTGTACGACGCCGACGGCAAGATCCAGTTCGACATGGATGTGCTGGCCGCTCGTCAGTACTTCTTGGAGCACGTCAACCAGAACACGGTGTTCTTTCACAATCAGGACGAGAAGCTCGACTACCTGATCCAGAAGGAGTACTACGAGCGCGAGGTGCTCGACCAGTACTCGCGCAACTTCGTGAAATCACTGATGGATCGGGCCTACGCCAAGAAGTTTCGGTTCCCGACCTTTCTGGGGGCGTTCAAGTACTACACCTCCTACACCCTGAAAACCTTCGACGGCAAGCGCTACCTGGAGCGGTTCGAGGACCGGGTGTGCATGGTGGCGCTGACCCTGGCCGCCGGTGACACCAAGCTGGCCGAGCAGCTCGTCGAGGAGATCATCGAGGGCCGATTCCAGCCCGCCACCCCGACGTTTTTGAACTCCGGCAAGAAGCAGCGCGGCGAGGCGGTCAGCTGCTTTTTGCTGCGCATCGAAGACAACATGGAGTCGATCGGCCGATCGATCAACTCCGCCCTGCAGCTGTCCAAGCGTGGCGGGGGAGTGGCGTTGCTGCTCAGCAACATTCGCGAGCATGGCGCCCCGATCAAGAACATCGAGAACCAGTCTTCCGGGGTCATCCCGATCATGAAGCTGCTGGAGGACTCGTTCTCCTACGCCAACCAGCTGGGCGCCCGTCAGGGCGCCGGTGCGGTGTACCTGCACGCCCACCACCCCGACATCTACCGCTTCCTGGACACCAAGCGGGAGAACGCCGACGAGAAGATCCGGATCAAGACGTTGAGCCTGGGCGTGGTGATCCCCGACATCACCTTCGAACTGGCGAAGAAGAACGAGGACATGTACCTGTTCTCGCCCTACGACGTCGAGAAGGTCTACGGGGTGCCGTTCGCCGACATCTCCGTCAGCGAGAAGTACTACGAGATGGTGGACAACGCGGCGATCCGCAAGACCAAGATCAAGGCGCGCGAGTTCTTCCAGACTCTGGCCGAGCTGCAGTTCGAATCCGGCTACCCGTACGTCATGTTCGAAGACACGGTCAACCGGGCCAACCCGATCGCCGGCAAGATCACCCACTCGAACCTGTGCTCGGAGATCCTGCAGGTCTCCACCCCGTCGGTGTTCAACGACGATTTGTCGTACGCCAAGGTGGGCAAGGACATCTCCTGCAACCTGGGTTCGCTCAACATTGCCAAGGCGATGGACTCGCCCGACTTCGGCCAGACCATCGAGGTCGCCATCCGGGCGCTGACCGCGGTGTCGGATCAGACCCACATCTGGTCGGTGCCGTCGATCGAGCAGGGCAACAACGAGTCGCACGCCATCGGTCTGGGGCAGATGAATCTGCACGGATACCTGGCCCGGGAGCGGATCTTCTACGGTTCCGAAGAAGGCATCGACTTCACCAACATCTACTTCTACACCGTGCTGTATCACGCCCTGCGTGCATCGAATCGCCTTGCCCTGGAACGCGGTAGGTCATTCGTGGGCTTCGAACAGTCCAAGTACGCCTCCGGCGAGTTCTTCGACAAGTACACCGAGCAGGTGTGGGAGCCCACGACGGAGCGGGTCCGGCAGCTGTTCGCCGACGCGGGCATTCGGATTCCGGCTCAGGACGACTGGCGCCGGCTCAAGGAGTCGGTGCAGACCCACGGGATCTACAACCAGAACCTGCAGGCTGTTCCGCCGACCGGGTCGATCTCTTACATCAACCACTCGACGTCGTCGATCCACCCGATCGTGGCGCGGGTCGAGATCCGCAAGGAAGGCAAGATCGGCCGGGTCTACTACCCGGCGCCCTACATGAACAACGACAACCTGGAGTACTACCAGGACGCGTACGAGATCGGTTACGAAAAGATCATCGACACCTACGCCGCGGCCACCCAGCACGTGGACCAGGGGCTGAGCCTGACGCTGTTCTTCAAGGACACCGCGACCACCCGCGACGTCAACCGGGCGCAGATCTACGCCTGGCGCAAGGGAATCAAGACGCTCTACTACATCCGGCTGCGGCAGATGGCGCTGGAAGGCACCCAGGTGGAGAACTGCGTCAGCTGCATGTTGTAGGGCGTGCCGTCGCGGCCAACTCGTCGACGATACCGGCCAAGCCGGCGAAGCCGGGGGCTGCGGCGATGTCGGCGGCGATGCGCCCGCTGGCCTGCCGGTAGCGCGGCTGGTTGAGCACGGCGAGGATATCGCGGCGCAGCGCCCGCGGTGTGGGCCGCTCGCTGCGAATGCGCCGCCCGACGCCGGACCATGCGACCCGGGCGCCGACTTCGGGCTTGTCCTCCTTGCCGCCAGTGGCGACAATCGGCACGCCGTAGCGCAGGGCGTACTGGACGCCGCCGTACCCGCCGTTGGTGACGTACACGGCGGTGCGGGGAAGCAGCTCCTCATAAGGCAAAAACGTTGCTGCACGGGCATTGTCGGGAAGCGGTGGCAGCGTGTCGAGCGGGCGACCGCCGGTGGAGAGAACGACCAGGACATCCTCGTCGGCCAGTGCGCGCAGCGTCGGTGCGATGAGTTGGTTGTAGTCGGTGTTGGCAACAGTGCCCTGCGTGACGTGGATGATCGGTCGGGCGCTGTCCAGCTCTGGCCACCACGGCGGCAGCGGTGCCGGCGAGCTGGTTGCCGAGAGCGGCCCGGTGAAGTGCAGTGTGGCTGGCGAGTCGGAGCGCGGGTATTCGAACGACGGCACGGTGAGCTGGACCAGTGCGTCGGCGCGGCGGCCCCAGTCGACCAGGGTGTCCGGCATCGGCGTGTTGTGGATCTGTCGGTGCTGATCGTCGATCGCCTTGTCGGCGTTCCGCCAAATTCGGCGGTTCACTGCGGCCAGCGCCCGATTGCGGATCCGGTTGCCGAACCGGGCCGGCGGCAGCCCCAGGCCGAACGGGGCAGTGTCACGGCTTTCGATGCACAGCGGCGCGATACCGCACATCACTACCGCAGGTCGGGTACCCCACGGATGTGCCAGGAGAAATGCCGCACCGACGAATACCGGCTCGGTCAGCACGGCATCGGCGGGTTGGGCAGCGAGTGCGGCGACGAGGGCGTCGTACTGGGCCTTGGCCGGTCGGGCAAAGAGGTGCTCGATATCGAATGCGGCCGCTTTGACGCCCTTGAGTTGTGTCCGTTCCGGAAAACGCTGGGGCACTGACAGGAAGTCGATGTCGGCGTCGCCGGGCAACGGCAGAAAAGTGGCACCGGTGGCGGCGACCTTATCGGCGAACAACGTTCCGGTGAGGACCCGCACGTCGTCACCGCGTTGCACAAAGCGCTCGGCCGCCGCCAGCAGCGGCATCAGATGCCCCTGCGCGGGGACGCTGGCGATGAGGATCGATGACATAGCGCCTCCCGCCGGTCCACATTTCACTACTATCATGTAGTATTCAATGCTGTGATACATAAGTCAATAGATCGGCAGCCGCGCGTGTATCGCTCCGAGCTGCGTCAGCGCCAGGCCGCCGCCACTCGATCACGGATCCTGGCGGCGGCAGCCGAGCTGTTCGCGGCAGAGGGCTACGCGCGGGCCACCCTCCCCCAGAACGCCGCAGCCGCCGCTGTGTCGGCGGGAACCGCTCAGGGTCAAGGGCCTAAAGCTGCCCTGCTGATAGCGGCCATCGAGTACGCCGCGTTCGGGGTGACAGGCGAAGATGACGTCCGCAACCTGGACGTGGGCCGTACGTTATTGGCGATCGACGATAGAGACGAGGCGCTGCGGTTTCTTGTCACGGCGGTCACCGACTTGCATCAGCGCACCGCGCAGCTGGCGCAGGCGTTGATTGCCGGCGCCACCGCCGACCCGGAGCTGGAGCGTTACCTCGCCGACTTGCAGGCCGACATCAAACGGCAGACCCGTCGTGTGCTGGAGGAATTCCGCGGCCGGGGCTGGCTGCGGGGTGACGTCGGGTTTGACGATGTGGTCGAGACCAGCACCGTGCTGTGCAGCGTCGACGTCTACCTACGGGTTACCGTCCACGACAGCTGGAGTCCCGATACCTACCAGGCCTGGTGTCGGCGGATGCTGGCCGAGACGGTGTTCGGTCGCGGCCCGACGGGTTGAACCCGCCGCGGGTTGCGGATCAGCCCTCGCGAGCTTGGTCGGCATGCAACGCCTTGATGCGCCGCTGCTCGCGCAGCACTTCCTGGTAGCTCTCACGTTCGGCGACCAGCCACTCCGGCTTCTCCTCGAGCAGCGCAGCGATCTGCTCGGTGGTCAGCACATTGTCCACGCCGCTACGAGTGAGGCCGGAGATCGAAATGCCCAGCTTGGCGGCCACCAGGTTCTTCGGGTGTGGCCCGTTCTTACGTAGGTCCTTGAGCCACTGGGGCGGTTCGGCCTGCAAGCCGGCGAGCTCGGTGCGGGTGATCGCGTTCTCCTGGAACTCCGCGGGCGTGGCGGGCAGGTACACGTCCAGCTTCTTGGCCGCCGTGGCGGGTTTCATGGACTGTGCGTTCGGCCTGCTCATGGCGCCAGCCTATCGGTAGCCTGATGCGGTGAATCCGCCTTCCCTCACCCTCGGGTACGTCCCGGGCGGGACGCCCGCGAAGTGGGCACGCGTCTGGGCGGAGCGGCATCCGGACGTTCCGTTGCTGCTGCACACCGTTGAGGCCGCAGACGCGGCCGCCGCGGTGCGGGCCGGGCCCCGTCGATGTGGCGCTGCTGCGGCCGTTGTCCGACACCGCGGGGCTGGCTGTCATTCCGCTCTACGAGGAGACCACGGTGGCCGTGGTGCCCAAGGATCACGTCTTCAATGCCGTCGATGAGATCACCTCGGCGGATCTCGCCGGCGAGCCGCTGCTGCTCCCACTCGGCGACGTCGTCGCCTGGGCGGGCGCTCCCGGCAAGCCGATCGACCATCGCCCCGAAACCACCAAGGACGCAATAGAACTCGTCGCGGCTGGACTGGGTGCGCTGATCGTTCCGCAGTCGTTGGCGCGGCTGTATCACCGCAAGGACCTCACCTACCGTCCGATCAGCGATGCGCCCACCTGTCCGGTGTCGCTCGCCTTCGCCGAAGGCCCGCAGACGGCGTTGGTTGAGGAGTTCGTCGGCATTGTGCGCGGCCGCAAACCCGGTTCGTCGCGGGGGCAGTCCCAGCCGGCACCCAAACGCAGCGCACGGGAGAAAACCCTTGCCAAGCAGGCGGCCCGAGCGGCTGCCGGCAAGACCGCCCGTAAACCGGCCCGGGCCCAACGCGGTCGACGCTGAGGCGCCGACGCACTACCCGCGACTGGGAATCGCCCGACGCCCCACCGGCGTTGCGCGTCGGCAGATTCCCGCTCGGCGCGGGGGAGCGGGGCGCCCTCAGTGGGTGTGCGCCGGCCCCTCCTGGCCCTTGTACAACCGGGCGAGCATCAGATCACGGAATCGCGCGTTGTCGAGCAGCTTGAGTCCGGCGTTGGCCAGCGCTGGTTTGCCGGCCAGCTTGTGAAAGAACCGGCCGCGCTTGTACTCCCGGCCCCAAGCCGCTTCCATCCGCTGCGCGTAGTTGGTGAAATCATCGGGCCCGCCGTTGGTCAGCGCTGCCACAGCGCACTCGCCGGCGGCCAGCCCCGACTCCAGCGCCTTGGAGATCCCGGCACCCGAGGTCGGCCGGCCCGCACCCAAGGAGTCCCCGGTGAACAGCACCCCGGGCCGCCACGGCGGCCACGCGGTGAAGCCCATCGGCAGGCGCCAGGCGCGCACGGTCTTGGATTGCTTGAGTTCGGTGATCGACGGCAGTTCCCACTCGCGGGGCAACGTCTCGAGGAAGTCGCCGAGGAAGTGCGTGGCGTTGATGGCCTGCCAGTTCTTGTAGCTGTTGACGTAGCCCAAGCCGATGTTGACCCGGCCGTCACCCAGCGGGAACACCCACCCGTAGCCGGGCAGCTGGTCGCCCTGGAATACCAGCTTCATGTAGATGTCGAGGGAGTCGACGTCCGGCCGGACCGCGGGCATTTCGGCACGGATCGCGATCGCGGAGTAGCCGTTGTAGTCCGAATCGAGCTTCAGCGCCCGCTTGATCGGCGAGTAGGCGCCGTCGGCGGCGATCACCGCATCCGCCAGCACCTTCTCACCGCCCTTGAGCAGCACCCCGGTCACCCGGCCGGTGTCGTCGAGTACCGGGCCGGCGGCCTCGGCGGACTGCCGAATCTCGGCTCCGGCCGATTCGGCGTGCTTGAGCAGCAACGTGTCCAGGTCCGGGCGGCGGGCGACGTAGCCGTGATCGGGCATGCCGGGTCGGCGCGGAAACGACAGCTCCCACTCGCTCGGGCTGAACACCTTCACCCGGTTGACCCGGTGGAACTTGGCCACCTGCTCGGCCAGGCCCATTTTCTGCAGGTAGGTGACCCCGCGCGCGGGCCGTCCCTCACCGCAGGGCTTGTCCCGCCGGGACTCCGCCCTGTCCCAGACCACCACCCCCCCGCCCGGCCGCCTGG
>CAXYUC010000084.1:0-19349 GCA_964292075.1 uncultured Mycolicibacter sp. | reverse complement strand
GTCTCGGTGGTCGACGACGGCCGGACTCTGCTGGAGCAGGCCGAAGCGGTCGGTTTGCAGCCGGCCAGCGGATGCCGGATGGGCATCTGCCACAGCTGCACCTGCCGCAAAACCGGTGGCGCGGTGCGCAACCTGATCACCGGCGCGATCTCCACCGCCGAGAGCGAAGACATCCAGATCTGCGTCTCGGTGCCCGTCGGTGACGTCGAAATCGATTTGTAACAGATGAACCTTCGCGAGGGGGAACCACTCGACGCCACCACCGCGTGTCGCGTCGGGTGTTTCCCACTCGCGGGAAGTAGGTAAAGGAGCCAACCATGTCCGCACCAGTTCTCGAAGCGACCGAAGTTCTCGAAGCCCCGCGCAACGATCTGCCGTCGCAGCTCGACGCTTTTGGCGCTGAGCTCGACGCCCTGCGTCAGCGTGTCCTCGACGACCTCGGCGAGCGCGACGCCGACTACATCCATCGGATCATCAAGGCGCAGCGCACCTTGGAGGTCGGCGGTCGCGCCCTGCTGTTCCTCGGCATCATCCCGCCGGCCTGGCTGGCCGGCACGGTGATGCTGGGGTTGTCGAAGATCCTCGACAACATGGAGATCGGCCACAACGTCATGCACGGCCAGTACGACTGGATGGGCGAACCGGCGTTGTACGGCAAGGATTTCGAGTGGGACAACGCCTGCCCGGGCGATCAGTGGCGGCACTCGCACAACTACATGCACCACACCTACACCAACATCGTCGGAATGGACCGCGATGTGGGCTACGGCATCCTGCGGATGAGCGACAAGCAGCGCTGGGAGCCCTACTTCCTGGGTAACCCGCTCTACGCCTTCCTGCTGATGGTGCTGTTCCAGTACGGCGTGGCGGTGCACGAGCTGGAGACCGAGCGCATCCGGGCCGGCGAGATCGGATTCGCCGACAAGAAGGAGATGTTGCTGGAGACCTGGCAGAAGGTACGTCGCCAGACCCTCAAGGACTACGTCGCCTTCCCGCTACTGGCCGGACCGTTCGCGCCCTTGGTGTTCGCCGGCAATATGACCGCCAACCTGATGCGCAACGTGTGGTCCTACACGATCATCTTCTGCGGGCATTTCCCGGACGGCACGCAAGAGTTCACCGTTGACGAGACCGAAAACGAGTCCCGCGGGATGTGGTACTACCGCCAGATCCTCGGCTCGGCAAACCTGACCGGCGGCAAGTGGTTCCACATCTTCACCGGGAACCTGTCGTTCCAGGTGGAACACCACCTGTTCCCCGACCTGCCGGCGCACCGCTACGCCGAAATCGCCCCGCAGGTGCGGGAGATCTGCGAGCGCTACGGGGTTCCGTACAACGCCGGACCGCTGCTCAAGCAGTTCGGCAGCGTGGTCCGCAAGATCTGCAAACTGGCGCTGCCCTGGAACTGAGTCAGCCTCGGGGTCCCAACAGCGCGATCGAGGCGTCGACGGCCGGCTCGGTGATGACGCCGATGTCGGCGCCGTCCTCGACGGCCAGCGCAGTCAGCTCCCGCAGGCCGCCCAGCAGGATCACCGCCAGCGCCGGGCTCAGCGCCGGCAGGTGCGCCCGGCGAAACCCCGGACTGCCGCTGAGCTCGATGAGCAGGTTCGACATCAGCTCCAGGCCCCGACGCTGCGCCGGCCGGGCCGCCTCGCCCAGCGACGGCAGGTCGCGGATCCAGCTCAGCGTGATCGCCGGCCGGGCCCGGATCTGGGCGACGTAGGCCTGTACCGCCTGGCGGATCTGGACCTGCCAATCGGCCTGGGGATCCACCTCGGCCCGGATTCGCAGCGCCAACTCCTCGTTGTCCACGCGCAGCAGCTCCAGGAGGCACTCTTCCTTGCTGGCGAAGTGGTCGTAGAAGGTGCGTTTGGAGGTGCGGGCGGCGCGCACGATCTCGGCGACGGTGCTGGCCCGGTAGCCGCGCTCGGCGATCGAATCGGCGAGCCCGTCGAGCAATCGGTGCCGGTAAGGGTCGGCAGCGTTGGCCGCGGGGGTATCGAGCGCGGGCGGCGTCATCGCTGCACCTCCCTGCGCGTAAACCTTGCCACGTGTTGGTACTAAAGAGTACCGTTCCCCGCAAGCATTGGTACGCGTTGGTACCACATACCACGTCGGGAGGCGTCGCATGACCCACACGGTTGTCAGCACGGCCGCGGACACCGTCGAGGCCCCGGGTTCACCGGCGATCAAGCTGCCGCCCGGTGCGCGCGGGTCCAAGTTGGCCGCCGGCCTGCACTTCATCTTGTCCCGACGCCGGGCGCTGCGACGTCAGACCCGTAAATACGGTCCTGCCTTCACCGTCGAGATTCCGATGTTCGGGCCGACGGTTATCGTCACGGACCCCGAACTGGCCCGGCAGGTGATGCTGACCAATCCCGAAGATCTGGGCAACATCCAGCCCAACCTGTCGCGGGTACTCGGCTCGGGTTCGGTGTTCGCCCTCGACGGCGCGGCGCATCGGCGCCGGCGCAACTTGCTGAGCCCACCGTTCCACGGCAAGAGCGTGCGAGCTTACGAGCAGATCATCGTCGAGGAGACTCTTCGCGAGATCGCCGGCTGGCCCACCGGGAAGCCCTTCGAGACCTTGGGTCCGATGAACCGGATCACCCTGAACGTCATCCTGCGGACCATCTTCGGAGCCGAAGGCGCCGAGCTGGATCAGCTGCGGGCAATCCTGCCCAAGTGGGTGACGCTGGGCTCTCGGCTGGCGGCTTTGCCGATTCCGATTCGCCAGTACGGCCGGTTCACCCCGTGGGGCCGGCTGGAGGCCTGGCGTGCTCAATACGACGTCATCCTGGACAAGCTGATCGCCGATGTGCGAGCAGACTCTGATTTCGAGAACCGATCCGACGTGCTGACCCTGTTGCTGCGTAGCAGCCACGAAGACGGTACGACCATGACTCGCCAGGAGATCGCCGACGAGTTGCTGACGCTGCTGGCCGCCGGACATGAGACCACGGCATCGACCATGGCCTGGGTCTTCGAGCGGCTGAGCCGCTACCCGCAACTGCTCGACGAGCTGACCGCCGAGGCGGACACCGGCGGGAACACGTTGCGGCGCGCCACGATTCGCGAAGTGCAGCGGATACGCACCGTGATCGACTTCTCCGGGCGGCATGTCTACGCGCCCAGCATCCAGATCGGCGAGTGGGTGATTCCGCGTGGCTATTCGGTGATCGTCGCAATCAACGAGGTCCACCAGAACAGCGCCGCTTTCAGCGATCCGGAGGAATTCGACCCCAAGCGCTACCTCAACGGCAGCCCGTCGGCTTTCGAGTGGATGCCGTATGGCGGCGGTACCCGGCGCTGCCCGGGCTCGACCTTCGCCAACCTGGAGATGGACGTGGTGTTGCGGACGGTGTTGCAGCGCGTGACCATCGAGCCCACCACGGCGCCCGGGGAGAAGTTCCATTCCCGTGGGATCGCCTTCACGCCGAAAAACGGCGGACGGATCACGGTGCGCCGGCGGGACTGATCCCGGCTAGCGCTGCGGCTGCAGCTGCCAGTCCGGCCGGATGTAGTGGCAGGTGTAGCCGTTCGGGAACCGCTCCAGGTAGTCCTGATGCTCGGGCTCGGCCTCCCAGAAGTCACCGGCGGGGCTGACCTCGGTGACCACCTTGCCCGGCCAGCGGCCGGAAGCCTCCACATCGGCGATGGTGTCCAGCGCGATCTGGCGCTGCTCGTCGTCGAGGTAGAAGATCGCCGAGCGGTAACTGGTTCCGACGTCGTTGCCCTGCCGGTTACGGGTGGTCGGATCGTGGATGGCGAAGAAGAACTCCAGCAGGTTGCGGTAGTCGGTGGCCGCGGGGTCGTAGGTGATCTCGATGGCCTCGGCATGGGTGCCGTGATGGCGGTAGGTGGCGTTGGGGACATGGGGGTCGCCGGTGTAGCCGACGCGGGTGCTCACCACGCCGGGCTGCTTGCGGATCAGGTCCTGCATGCCCCAGAAGCAGCCGCCGGCCAGGATCGCGCGCTGGAAATTGGTCATGCCCCGATTATCCGCAGCTATCGGTGACCCGCCAGTGGATAGGAACGGTAGCTGGTCAACACGGCGCTCGGCTCGCGGTGCGGCGGCGCCTGCGCCGTCAACTCGGGAAATCGGTCGAACAGGGCGAGCAGGCCCAACCGGATCTGCATGCGGGCCAACGGCGCGCCTAGGCAGACATGCGGGCCGAACCCGAAGCCCAGGTGGCCGGTCTGCGAGCGGGCCAGGTCGAGCCGGTCGGGGTCGGGAAACACCGCCGGGTCCCGGTTGGCCGCCGCCAGCCCGAGCAGGATCGGGGCACCGGTATCGATCACGGTCGAACCGATCTCGATCGGGGCGCCGGCCACCCGGGAGATCATCAGGGCCGGGCTGATCATCCGGACCAATTCGTCGACGGCGTGCGGGGAGTCGGCCAGCAGGCCGCGCTGCCCGCGCTCCGCGATCAGCAGCGCGGCCGCCCCGGTCAGCACGGCAGTGGTGGTGTCATGTCCGGCCGACAGCAAAAAGATGGCGTTGTGCAGCAGCTCGTCATCCGACACCGGCAGGCCGCTGGTCGCCACCACCGACAGCAGGTCATGACCGGGATCGGCGCGGCGCAGCACCAGCAGATCGGCGAGCAGCGCCTTCATCCCGGCGGCGGCGTCGTCCGCGGCCGTGAACACGGTGCGCGACCCCGCCGGTTCCAGCGCCGCGATCAGCGCCATCGACCAGGTCGCCAGGTTGTCCAGTTCGCTGTCGGGCACCCCCAGCAGGGTGGCGATCGCCCCCAGCGGCAACGGCTTGGCGAACTCGGCCACCAGGTCGAAGCCATCGGGGTCCAGCCCGGCCGCCAACGACCGGGCCCGGGCGGCGACTTCGGTTTCGAAGGAGGCCAACGCTCGCGGTGTGAACGCCCGTGACAGCGGGGCCCGCAGCCGGCGGTGATCGTCACCGGACCGGTAGAACAGGTTGTGTTCCACGTGGGTCAGATACGGGCGGCCCGGATCGAGCTTGTTGCGGTACAGATTTCGCCGGTCAGTGCTGACTCGCTCGTCGCGCAGCATCGCCAGCACGTCGGCATAGCGGGTGAGCACCCACAGTCCCTGGCTGTTGCGGTGCACCGGTTCGGCTTCGGCGAACCGGCGCTGATAGGTCAGCGGATCGGCGTGCAGCTGCGGGTCGCGGAAGTCGAAGTCGAGCGCGTCCATCAGGTGCGTTCAGCGATCCAGGACGCCACCAGATCCGCGCAGATCGTGCGGCTGTCCGTCGGCTGCTCTAGGTAGTGGTCGCCGGGGATGAAATGGAGCTGCTTGTCGGTGCTGGCCAAACAGTCGTGGATGTGGTGAGCATCGCTGGGGAAGACACCGGTGTCCGCGGTGCCCTGGATCACCAACGAGGGCAACGTGATCCGGCCCAGGTGTGGAGCGCCCTGACAGAACGACGTCTGCAGGCTCCACATGGACAGCCAGGTCCGCAGCGTGCAGTGCGCGGCGATGTTGTACGGCGCGCGATTGGCGCGCCGCGGGTCACCCAGGTAGCACTGGTTCAGCGGACGATCCGACGGGTCGAGCGAGGCGTCGAGGTAACGCGGGTCGGCCCACACCCGATGCACCGAGAAGGAGCGGTCGTAGGTGCCGCCGGCCTTGAGCCGCTTCAGCTCCGCCTGCGCCCACGCGGTGATCCGGTCATTGCGGTCGCGCTGGGCCTGGCGGTAGCGGGCGATGAATTCCGGGGTGTAGGGCGGCGTGTTCTGCTCGGCGTACATGTCCACGGCCGGATCGCAGGACAGCGGGTCGGTCTCGTCGGTCACCGACGGGTCGATCCATGCGGTCAGCACCTCCGGGCGCCCGGCGTGCGCCTGGGTGGACACGTAGAGGTCGCCGGGCGGCAGCGCGTTGACCGCGTCGGGCACCGGACCGCCGCCGACCGTGGTGATGTGCGGGTCCACGGACTGCGACTGGTAGGCGGCCATCAACGATCCACCGCCGGAGTTGCCGAGCAAGACGATCGTCTCGACGCCGGCCTGTTCGCGCAGCCACTGCACCCCGGCCGCGATGTCGAGCAGGGCATGCTCGAGCAGGAACAACGACTCGCCGCTGCGATACCGGGTGTTCCAACCCAAGAAGCCGTAACCGCGTTCGGCGAGGAGCGGCGCCAGGTAGTGCTCGGCGAAGTCCACGTTGTAGTGGCTGGCGATCACCGCCACTTTCGGCTTGACGCCGGCCGGGGTCCAGTACAGCCCCTGGGCCGGGTGGTAACCGGCCGGGTTCACGCCCGCCGATGCCGAAGTGAGCGAAACGAATTCGCGGGTTACTGCCACTGCGTTACTCCTTTGATCATGAATCCTGATCGCGCCAGCTCACCGAGCGATACCAGGTGTCGATGAGCGTCTTGACCGCTGCTTGTTCGTCCAGCTCGCGGCCTGCGACGTCGCCGCCTGCCACCAGCCAGACATAGGTGAAGTGGTTGAGCATGGCGACGATGGCGGACCCGACCAGCTCGGGGTCGGCGTCGGCCGCATAGCCCTTGCGCTGCGCCATCCGCACCGTCTGCGCCACCCAGTCGATCGCGTCGGCGCACATGTCCCGCCAGCGCTGGGCGAACTCGTCGTTGATCATCGCCAACTGGAACACCCCGACCATGACCCCGAGGTGTTCGCGATAGGTCTCCCAGTGCGCCCACACCGATTCCTCGATGATCTCGCGCAGATCCTGGCCCGGGTGCAATGCCTGTACCGCACGGCTTTTCGCCGAGGCCCGAAAGTCCTCGGCCAGCGACGCCAGCAGGTCTTCCTTGGAGTCGAAGTAGTGGTAGAACGACGCGGGCGAGCGTTTGGCGGCCGAGGTGATGTCGGTGATCGTCGTCTTGAAGAAGCCCTTGCGGGCGATCACTTCACGGGCCGCCTGCTCGAGGCGGGCCTGGGTGTCGCGCCCCCGGACGGTGGGCCGCCCGCCCGCCCCTCCCGCGGACGCCCCGCCGGTCCCGCCGGGTCCACCGCGGCCACCAGGTCGGCCAGTTGTCGTCCGCCAGTGGGAGTCTGGCCGCCGGCGGCCAGGAAGCGCTGCATCTTCGGCAGGGCCGTACCGCGGCCCAGCACCTGGGCAAACGCGGAGCGCTCCACCGCCAGGCCCGCGGCGTCCGGGGCGGCCAGGGTGGCCTTGACATCGGCGATGTCGGCCAGCGGCACGGCGGCGATCCGCTTGACCAGCCGGTCCAAGAAGGGTCCGACGGCGTCCGCGTCCAACGCCCGGTTGACCAGCCCGTAGCGTTCGGCGAGGCCCGCATCGAGGTCGTCGTGGGCGAGGATGACCTCCAGCGCCCGGCCCCGGCCCAGCAGGTGAAGCAGGTGCTGCGGACCCGAACCGGCCGGGATGACCCCGATCCCGGTCTCGACCTGGTTGAACAACGCGCGGCCGGTGACCGCAAACCGCAGATCGAGGTTGACCAGCAGTTCCATCCCGCCGCCGGCCACCCGTCCGGCGACCACCCCGATGGTGACTTGATCCAGTGCCCGGAAGGCCCCGACCAGGTCCTGAAACGAGCCAACGGCGGCCTCGGTGTTCTCGACCGAGGCGGCCAGCAGCGCGAGATCGACATGGGCGATGAAGAAGTCGGGGTTGGCGCTTTCCAGAACCACCACCCGCACGTCGCGGCCGGCGGGAGAGCGCAGCCAGTTCACCAGTCGCCACAGGTCGCCCATCATGGTGGCGTCCATCAGGTTGATCTCGCCGTGGCCGATGCGCACCCGGGCCACCGGTCCGTCGTGGCTGACCGTCAGCGACGTCAGGGAATCGAGACCCATGAGTGCCCGGCTCAGCCGAGCTGGGTGGTGGTCGTCTTCGACGTGACGACCTTGGGGTCGGCGGCCCGCTCGGTGCTGTTCAGCAACTGGTGCGCCTGCTCCGGGTCGGGTTCGAACCCGGGGGTGTCGCGGCACAGCTCGATCATGATGCCGTTGGGGTCCAGGTAGTACAGCGAGTGACACCAGCCGTGGTCGACGTCCATCAGCGCCTTGATGCCGGCGGCGTCCATCCGCGCCCGGACTTCGTTCTGCTTCTCCTCGGTGGCCCGGAAGGCGAAGTGGTTCACCCACACCGGCAGTCCGTTCGGGCGGGACAACGAGCTGGACCAGTCGGGCTTCTCTCCGACGCCGTGCAGGTCGAAGAACGCGATGCACGAGCCGTCGCCGAGGTCGTAGAACACGTGCCGGAAGAAGCCTTCTTGCAGGTGCTCGACTTCGGTGTGCACCAGCGGTAATCCCAGCAGGTCTTCGTAGAAGTGGTTGGTGGCCTCCAGGTCGGCGCAGGCGTAGGCGGCGTGGTGCAGACCGACGGTGGGCTTGGGGGGCGTCACTGGCTACCGAACCTCCTCACGGCCCGCGGTGGGCCGACCGCGTCACCGTAGCACCGTCTCGAATATAAACCCAGATTCGATTCTGGGCGTGGACCCTCGACAACCTTGCTAGAACGTGTTCTAGTTCTTGGCATGACGAAGCCGCAGTTCAGCCGCGCGGAACTCGCGGCCGCCTTTGATGTGTTCGAGCAGACCGTCGCTCGCGCCGCTGAGACCCAGGACTGGGATGCCTGGGTGGGGCACTACACCCCGGACGTCGAATACGTCGAGCACGCGATGGGCACCATGCATGGCCGCGACGAGGTCCGTAGCTGGATCCGCAAGACCATGTCGACGTTCCCGGGCAGCTACATGACCGAGTTCCCGGCCCTGTGGACGGTCATCGACGAAGACGGCGGACGCATCATCTGCGAACTGGACAACCCGATGCGCGACCCGGGCGACGGCACCATCATCAGCGCCACCAACATCTCGATCGTCACCTACGCCGGCGACGGCCTGTGGAGCCGCCAGGAGGACATCTACAACCCGCTGCGCTTCGTCGCCGCGGCCATGAAGTGGTGCCGCAAAGCCCAGGAGCTCGGCACCCTCGACGACGAGGCCGCCGCCTGGATGCAGCAGTTCGGAGGTATGGCGTGAGCCGCAAGCCCAAGCTTGTCATCGGCGCCAACGGGTTCCTGGGATCGCACGTCACCCGCCAGCTCGTCGACGCCGGCGAAGACGTCCGGGTGATGGTCCGCTCGAACGCCAACACCATCGCCATCGACCACCTCGACGTCACGCGGTTCCACGGCGACATCTTTGACTCCGCCACCCTGGCCGAGGCGATGGCCGGCTGCGACGATGTCTACTACTGCGTCGTGGACACCCGCGCCTGGCTGCGCGACCCGAGCCCGCTGTTTCACACCAACGTCGAGGGCACCCGCAACGTCCTGGCGGTTGCCAAAGATGCCGGCCTGCGACGATTCGTGTTCACCAGCAGCTACGCCACCGTGGGCCGGCGCCGCGGACACGTCGCCACCGAGGACGACATCATCAGCCCGCGCGGACTCACGCCCTACGTCCAGTCCCGGGTGCAGGCCGAAGAACTGGTACTGCGCGCCGCCGAAGCCGGCCTGCCCGCGGTCGCGATGTGCGTGTCCACCACCTACGGCGACGGTGACTGGGGCCGGACCCCGCACGGCGCGTTCATCGCCGGGGCGGCGTTCGGCAAGCTGCCGTTCGTGATGAAAGGGATCGAGCTGGAGGTGGTCGGCGTCGACGACGCCGCCCGCGCGATGATCCTGGCCGCCGACCGTGGACGCAACGGCCAGCGCTACCTGATTTCCGAGCGGTTGATCCAGCTGCAGGACGTGGTCAAGATCGCGGCCGACGAAGCCGGTATGCCGGCGCCGTCGCGTTCGATCTCGGTGCCGGCGCTGTATGCGCTGGGCGCGCTGGGCAGCCTGCGGGCGAGCCTGACCGGCAAGGATGCCGAGCTGAGCCTGAAGTCGGTGCGGATGATGCGCGCCGAAGCTCCGGTCGATCACAGCAAGGCGGTGCGCGAGCTCGGTTGGCAGCCACGACCGGTGGAGGAATCGATCCGGGAGGCGGCGCGTTTCTGGATGAAACTGCGTGACGCCAAGAAGCGAGGTACCCCCGCATGAGCCAACGACCGATTCACCTCCCGACTGACCAGTACCCGATCACCGTGACCCCGACCGGGCGGCAGGTCACGGTGCGGATCGGTGGCGAGATTATCGCCGACAGTGCCAACGCGCTCACTCTGCAGGAAGCCAATCACCCTGCGGTGCAGTACATTCCGCTGGCTGACGTCAAGACCGAGCTGCTGACCCGCACCCAGACCACCAGCTACTGCCCGTTCAAGGGCGATGCCGCCTACTACAGCGTCACCACCGCGGCCGGCCAGACCGTCGCCGACGCGATCTGGACCTACGAGCAGCCGTTCGACGCGGTGGCGCCGATCGCCGGGCATGTCGCGTTCTACCCGGACAAGGCCGAGATCAGCGTCGCCGAAGCCTGAGGTCCGCCAGGACTTCTCTAGAGCCCCAACAACTGCCCGGCAAAGCGGGTGTCGGTATATTCGCGTACCGACACGATCCGGCCGTCTTCGGTGTCGACGATGAACACCAGCGGGCTGTCGTAATGCGAACCGTCGGCGGTGACGCAGTCGCCCTGAGCTTCGATCACCACGGTCTCGTGCTCGTTGATGCAGCGGAGCAGATCCAGACTGATCTGCAAGCCGAGCCGGCGCTGCTGCACCTCCACGCGTAGCGCATCCTTGTCGACGGCCTGGCGGGTCATGATGCTCCACCAGGTGAAGTCGTCGCTGACCAGCGCAAAAATATCGTCCAGGTCGTCGTCGCCGCAGATGCCCTGGAGGAACATCCACGCCAATTCCGCCTGCGGATCATCGAAGGGGGTGGCCATTTCTCCATCGTGACGGGGCGGCGCGGAGCGGTCAACGAAGACAAGCGATCCTTATGATCGCGTCATCAGTAATTCGCTTTGTCGTACCGTCGCTTTTCCCGGCCCGGTCAGCCCGGCGCTGACGCTGGCCCCTCTGCGCCGCGGGCCTGGCGACCCATGCTTGCAGGTGCTTGACGGCGCCATCTGGCGGACCAGCCTGATGCCCAGTGGGCCGGTGACGGCGCGCATCGTCCAGGTGGCGCCCGATGCGGTGGACTGTGCGGCCTGGGGCGCCGGTGCCACGGAGTTCCTGGACGGGGCGCCGGGCTTGTTGGGCGTCCACGACGACGCGACCGACTTCGTGCCGACCGACCCGATGGTGGTCGCCGCCCACCGTCGCGTGCCGCATCTGCGGCTGGGTCGCACCGGTCTGGTGCTCGAGGCGCTCATCCCGGCGGTGCTCGAGCAGCGGGTACCGGGTGTCGACGCCTTTCGGGCCTGGCGGCTGCTGGTCACCGAGTTCGGCGCGCCGGCTCCCGGTCCGGCGCCGTCGCGAATGCGGGTGCCGCCGTCGGCGCAGACCTGGCAGACCATCCCGTCATGGAAGTTCCATCGTGCCAACGTCAATGGCGGGCGGGCGCGCACCATCGTCGGTTGCGCGGGGCGGGCGGACGCCCTGGAACGGCTGGTGGCCCGTCCGGTCGCCGAAGCCCGGGCGGCACTGATGTCGCTGCCCGGAGTCGGCGAGTGGACCGCGGCCGAGACAGCGCAGCGGGCGTTCGGCGATGCCGACGCATTGTCGGTCGGCGACTATCACCTTGCGACGATGATCGGCCGTACGCTACTCGGCCTGCCGCTCGACGCGGTGTTCACCGACGAAGCCATGGTCGAACTGATGGAGCCGATGCGGCCGCACCGGCACCGGGTGGTGCGGTTGCTGATCGACAGCGGGCTCGCTGTCAGCAAACGCCGGGGGCCGCGCCTGGCTCTGCAGCGGATCAGCTCGCTGTAGACGGCTTGCCGGGCGGGCTGTCGGTCGCCGTGGCAAACCTCCCGGAGTCGAGCGCGTCGAGCAACTGGGCGGCGATCCACTCGAACGTGGACGTGTCGCGCGGCAGCAGGGCCTGTTCGTAACCGATCAGCAGATAGATCGCCCAGTTTGCGAACAGTTGCGCCTGACGTTTGTCCTGGAGGACTTCCTGCGCCGATTCGCAGAGGATGTCGAAGCGTTGCTGATCCACTTCGGCCTGCACCGCGTGCACACGTCCGTCCGCTGAGCCCCAGGCGCGAATGGCGGCTTCGGCCCCGTGGGGCAGGGCCAGGCCGATCTGGATCAGGCTGTCGAGGCGCTGTCGTGGGTCGGGTATCGCGCGGACGAACTCGACGTGCTGGAGCGTGCGCTCGTCCAGCCAGTGTTGAACCAGGTCACGGGTGTAAACCGGCCAGCTGGTGAAGTAGTGGTAGAACGAGCCGGTAGTCACGCCGAGCCGGTTGCAGACTTCGGCGAGCTTGAGGCCGCCATAGCCCAATTCGGACAGCACTTCGAAACCTGTCTCGAAGTACGCCTGTCGAGAGAGAGCCGCGGCCATAAGTCGACTTTAGTTCGCTGGACGCAGTTGGCATACAGTCCGCCTGAGTCTTAAGTGAATCTTCGTAATTGCAATATTTCTGGGGTTCTACGCGACGCCGTGCCACACTTGTCTAGTGCGGGATGTGGCATTTCGCAGGGTGGGGCGCCCCCGCGGGGCGCGCTCCGGCGTGACCAGGGAACGCATCGTGACGGCCGCTAGCGGGGTCTTCGGCGAATTCGGCTACCACGCAACGACGTTCCAGGCGATAGCGGAGCGGGCACAGCTGACCCGCCCGGCGATCAACCACTATTTTCCCAGCAAGCAACTGCTCTATCAGGCGGCTCTGACGCAGGCTGAGGGCTTGTTCGACCACGCCGTCGATCAGGCGCGTACCGAGCGGACCCTGGTTGGACAGCTCTTAGCGGTCATCGTGTCGTTTACTCAGCTCGGCGAAGAGGACCGCACGGTGGCGGCGTTCGCGGTCACCGCGGTGGTAGATGCCCAGCGTGACCCGGTGCTCAAGTCGCTGGTGGGCGATATCCAGGGCCCGCCGCGGGCGTTTCTGGCCGAGGCGCTCACCGACGCCATCGACCGGGGCGAGGTGATCACCACCTCGGGCATGGGCGAGCTGATCGAGATGTTGTTGGCCGTGTTGTGGGGGATCGCGTTCTATGTGTCGCTGGTTGGCAATCAGGCGGCAGCGGCGGGAGTGGTCGCCACCCTGCAGGCGCTGTTGACCCAGGAACTCTGGCAGTTGCGTCAGCCTGCCGACGGATAGAGTTAATAGACCGGCTAACTTTCATCGGTAGTATGGCGTGCGACACTGGCCGCGACCAAGCGAGGTAACCCGATGAGCGCACTCCGTACCCACGACGACACCTGGGATATCGCCACCAGTGTCGGCTCGACGGCGGTCATGGTGGCCGCCGCCCGCGCCTCCGAGACCGCCAGCGCCGATCCGCTGATCAATGACCCGTACGCCAAACTCCTGGTCGCCGGGGCCGGCACCGGGATCTGGGAGATGCTGCTCGACGACACGCTGGTCGAGAAGGTGGAGGCCCTCGACGCCGAGGTCGCCGCGGTCTACCACCACATGCGCAACTACCAGGCCGTTCGGACGCACTTCTTCGACGGCTTCTTCGCCGACGCGGTCGCCGCCGGCATCCGCCAGGTGGTGATCCTGGCGTCCGGGCTGGACTCGCGGGCCTACCGGCTGGACTGGCCGGCCGGCACCACCGTCTACGAGATCGACCAGCCGAAGGTCCTGGCCTACAAGGAACAAACCCTGGCGGCCAATAACGTGACGCCGGCGGCCGAGCGCCGCGCGGTGGCCATCGACCTGCGGCAGGACTGGCCGGCCGCGTTGACCGCTGCCGGCTTCGATCCCGCGGCCCCGACCGCATGGCTGGCCGAGGGCCTGTTGATGTACCTGCCCGCCGAGGGCCAGGATCGGCTGTTCGAGCAGATCACCGAACTCAGTGCGCCGGGCAGCCGGATCGCGGCGGAGACCGCGGGCAATCACCGCTCCGATGAGCGGCGCCAGCAGATGTCGGAGCGGTTCAAGAAGATCGCCGAGACGATCGGGCTGGAGCAGACCATCGACATTCAGGATCTGATCTATCAGGACGAGGACCGCGCGCCGGTGCGGGGATGGCTTGAGGAGCAGGGCTGGCAGGCCGCTTCGCAGCCCTCCACCGCCGAGATGCGCCGGCTCAATCGCTGGGTGGATGGGTCGGTGACGGACGATGCGGACGCGTTCTCCGAGTTCGTCACCGCGGTGCGCAGCTGACTGGGCTTACCCGACCCGACATAGCGGACCCGATTCTTCCCCCGTATACAGAGAAGGCCTGGAAGTTGGCGCTAGGCCTGGTCTAGGTCTGTTCTAGCGTGGCGATCGAATCGAGGAAGGAAACTGATGTCCGGAGTGCAGGATCGTGTTGTCGTCGTCACCGGAGCCGGTGGTGGGTTGGGCCGCGAATACGCCCTGACCTTGGCCCGCGAGGGGGCCTGTGTGGTGGTCAACGATCTCGGTGGTGCCCGCGACGGCACCGGTGCCGGGCACAACATGGCCGATCACGTGGTCGCTGAGATCAAAGAGGCCGGCGGCCGGGCCGTCGCCAACTACGACAGTGTCGCCGACGCCGACGGCGCGGCCAACATCATCAAGACCGCGGTCGACGAGTTCGGGAAGGTCGACGGTGTGGTCAGCAACGCCGGCATCCTGCGCGACGGCACCTTCCACAAGATGACGTCGGAGAACTGGGACGCCGTGCTGCAGGTGCACCTCTACGGCGGGTACAACGTGGTGCGGGCGGCGTGGCCGCACTTCCGCGAGCAGAGCTACGGCCGGGTGGTCGTGGCGACCTCCACCAGCGGACTGTTCGGCAACTTCGGACAGGCCAACTACGGCGCCGCCAAGCTCGGCCTGGTCGGCATGATCAACACGCTGGCCATCGAGGGCGCCAAGTACAACATCAAGGCCAACGCGATCGCCCCGATCGCGGCAACCCGGATGACCGAGGACATCCTGCCGGCGGAGGTGCTGGCCAAGCTCAAGCCCGAGTACGTCGCACCGGTGGTGGCCTACCTGTGCACCGAAGAGCTCGCCGAGACCGGCGCGGTGTTCATCGCCGGCGGCGGCAAGGTGCAGCGGACCGCGCTGTTCGAGAACGCCGGCGCCACCTTCGAGAACCCGCCGTCGGTCGACGAGATCGCGGCGCAGTGGTCGACGATCGCCGACCTGTCGGCGGCCAAGTCGGCCAGCTTCTCGCTGTAGTAGCCGGCGGAGGCCGGTCCGCCCCGCCCGGCACCGGGCTGCCTATTCGTCCTATCCGTCACTCGGCTGCCCGTTCGTCCCATCCGTCACCGGACCGGAGGGCAGGGGTGTTTGCCCGCCTCTGAGCGACAATTGACGTTATGTCTGGTGCTGGGCGGGGACGCGACGGAATCCAACGCAGCTGCCATCGATTGACATAACTGCGTCTGTCGCTCAGAGGCGGGCAAACACCACACCGCCCGATTCCCGTGACACGGGCGACGGATGTAGTCCCGGGGACCGAATCATCTCCATGATCCGGTCCCGCAGCACCGGTACTGCGGCGTTGCTGCGCAGGTAGTCCTCGATGACGGCTCTCGGCGGCTTAGCGCGTCAGAGCCCCGCGAACGCGGCTTGGATATCCGACATGGTGTTGGTGACGATCTGGAGCCCGAAGCCGGCGGCCAACGTTTCCAGCGCGGTGGTGGCCGCGATCGGCAAACCGACGGCGTCCAGCAGGTCACCGCTTTGCAGGTTGGTGGTGAAGAGATCGGCCGCGTAGGCCGGCAGCGCGGTGAACAGCGCATTGACGACGTCCGAAAGCCCCGACAAACCACCGTTGGCGGCCGACAGGGCGCTCGAGAACGCGTCGGCGATCCCGCTGAACGTCAAGGGATCGACGCTCGTGGGGGCAAGACTTGACGCCGCGGAGGACAAAGCCGACGACAACGCGGACGCCATGGCCGAGGGGTCGGACAGGTCACCCATGAAGGCGGTCCAGCCTTGCTCCGCGCCAGCCACCAACGCGTTGATGACGGTGGTCGGGTCGACGTCCGGGAACAGTCCGAACGGGGTGGCGATGTTCGCCGGGGCGTCGGAGTATCCGAGGTTGTCGGCGCCGTAACCCAGGTTGATCAGATAGGTCAGGTCGGGCCCCAGCAGGTCTTGGAGTGGCTTGGGCAGCAGCGCGACCAGCGGCGCAGTCTCGTCGATCATGTAGTAGTTGGTCAGGCAGCTTGCGCAGGGATCGGTCGTCGAGTTCTCCGACCCGGGCAGCAGGGTTGCGTTGGCGATCTGCTCGGCGGTGGGGCCGCTTCCGTCCACGCCGCCGTTCAGATAGGTGCCGTGCAGTTCCTTGATGCCCAGGAAGGCATTCAGGTCGGACAGGAAGTCCAGTGGGTACCGCGGAAAGTCGGCGAAACCGTCGTATTCCAGCGTGTAGATGCTGGTGTGGAAGTCGTCGGCGGGGGTGGCGCCGTCGAAGCTGATTCCCATGCTGGGGATGTTCAGCTCCAGCGGGTTCGAGGTTCCCGACGTCGTCTCGAATCCGTTGAAGCGCTCCAGCAGCCCGCCGTTGGGGTTGCTCGGGTCGGCGATCAGCACGAACTTCACCGGCAGATCACTCGGCGTTCCCGCCTGGTCCAGCTGTTGCATCTCGAGGCTGGCGATCGTGGAGCTCTGCGAATAGCCGAACACCGTGACAGCGTTGCCGTCGGCGAGTTGGGCCTTGATGTTGTTGTCCAGAATCGTCATCCCTTGCCCGACGGACGTGGTCTGGCTCGGGAAGCCGTTGGAACCGGCGGGATAGTTGAGCCGCAACACGTTGATGCCGTCCAGCGGGTAGAGCCCCTCAGGGGTGAACAGCCCGTTAGCCAGGACTCCCGGGTAGGTGGTGTCGGGGACGTTGGGATGGATATAGAGGGAGTCGGCCGCGTTGACGTAGCCGGTGCCGGGGATCGGGGTACCGCTGCCGCCGATGACCAGGCCGACGGTTTCGCCGGCCATCAGGCGTACCTGGATTTTTGCTGACGGCGGCGCCACTGGGCTGACGGCGATGATGCCGGCGCCGACCAAGGCGATTCCGGCGGTTGCGTAGGGGCGGAGTGCAATTTCCATGAGAAGTCCCCGAGCCGAAGTAATAAGGTTCTAAAAGTACCTCCGTCAGATCTCAGGGTGCAATGGTGAATTCAGCTCAGCCGAGCAGCGCGCCGCGCAACCCATCGCGGTCGGTCTCGGTGACCCCGGCGGCCTGCAGGAAACCGTCGAAGGAGCCGAAGTTCTCCTCGATCGAGCGTTCGGCGGCATCCAGGTAATCAGCGCGCACACCGAGCACCTCGTCGGAGAGGCGCGCTTCGGTGAAAGTCAGCACCTCGGGGGTGATCTCAGCCTCGGGCCGGGACCGAATCATCTCCATGATCCGGTCCCGCAGCACCGGTACCGCGGCGTTGCTGCGCAGGTAGTCCTCGATGACGGCGTCGCGGTCCACCCCGGCCGCCCGCAACACCACCGCGACGACGAATCCGGTGCGGTCCTTCCCGGCGAAGCAGTGCGCCAGCACCGGCCGGCCTTGCGCCAGCAGCGACACCACCCGCTGCACCGCCCGGCGGGACCCGGCCAGAGTGGGGAAGCGCTCGTACTCCTCGAGCATGTAGCGGGCGGCGACGTCGGCGGCCGAGTCCTTATCGGGCTTCTCGGCCATCATCTTGCGGAATGCGTCCTCGTGCGGCGCCGAGCTGTCCGGTGATTGGTCGCCGGCCAGATCCGGGAAGGGCAGCAGGTGGATGTCCACACCGGCGGGAACCAGGCCCGGTCCGCGGCGGGTGACTTCGCGCGGTGAGCGCAGATCGGCCACGTCAGACACCCCGAGTCGCAGCAATTCGTCGCGGCCGCGGTCCTCGAGGCGACTCAGTTCGCTGGACCGGAACAGGCGGCCGGGGCGCAGCGCGTCGGCGGTGTCGGAGACGTCGCGAAAATTCCACGCCCCGGGCAGATTCGGCTGGGAGGTCACCCGGCCACGATAGGACACCGTGCTGGCGGCTTAGCCGAGCAGACGTGAAACGGCCCCCGATCCGGGAGGGATCGGAGGCCGCTGCGTGTGCTGATGAGGTTTAGACCGGCGGGTAGTTCTGCGGGGGGTAGCCGCCCCCGCCGTCGACGCCGCGCAGGCCCCAGGTCAGGTACTTGAAGAAGAACTCGGCCTCGTCGCTCAGCTCGTAATCCGGATTCGGATCGTAACCGTAACCAGGACCCATGTCGTCAACCCCTTAGCTTGGATTTCCATCAGTTTAGTCGGCTCGTCAACGGCACAACAACGGACTGCCTAGAATCCTTCCAACCAGTTGATTGACACGCCGATGACACCGGCCTGGCCAAAGAGTGAGTAGACATGGCAAACGGCAAGGCTACGCCGGGGGGATCATCTCAGACCCCATCTCGCCGCGAAGAGTTACTCGCGGTCGCTACCAAGTTGTTCGCCGCCCGCGGCTACCACGGCACCCGGATGGACGACGTGGCCGACGTAGTGGGGCTGAACAAGGCGACGGTCTACCACTACTACGCCAGCAAGTCGTTGATCCTCTATGACATCTACCAGCAGGCCGCGGAACGGACGCTGGCGGCCGTCCACGACGACCCGTCCTGGACCGCACGCGAGGCGTTGTACCAGTACACCGTGCGCCTGCTCGACCAGATCGCGGTCAATCCGGAGGGCGCGGCGGTCTACTTCCAGGAGCAGCCCTACATCACCGAATGGTTCACCGAGGAACAGGTCGCCGAGGTCCGGGAGAAGGAAGCCCAGGTCTACGAGCACGTGCACGGCCTGATCGACCGCGGTATCGCCAGCGGCGAGTTCTACCCGTGCGACTCGCACGTGCTGGCACTGGGCTACATCGGCATGACGCTGGGGGCCTATCGCTGGTTGCGGCCCAGCGGCCGGCGCAGCGCCAAGGAGATCGCCGCGGAGTTCAGCACGGCGCTGCTGCGGGGGCTGATCCGGGACGAGACGATTCGGGTGGAATCGCCGCTGGGTGTGTAGGGCGGGCAGGCGTCGCGCCACCGCCATCGGGGCTGAGTTGCCCGGGCCCGCCTTGCTGAGTGAATGGCTGTGGGCGGTGGGCGTCCATGCCAAGCGAATCCTTCACCTGTGATCAGGTGACGGCTTTGCGGCGCGTTGCGCTGAGTTCGCCGGTAGCACGAAGACTTCGTGGGTCAGCTAGTCGATGCAGCTAACGGATTTGCATTCTTATTCGCTTTGCGCGCCAACCGATTAACTGTTCGATAGCAAACTGCCTGGAGTGCGCAGGAACGCATTTCAGGAGTGATTGCCCGACTGTTTACGTTTGAACTACCACGGCCGTTTTAGGAGTTTGCGATGACGGCCATCGCACTGCCATTGAACTGCGGTTCTCTGTGGCTCCAGCAATTGCTAGTTGGCCGGCCGTTGACGTGAATCGCGACACTGCTCTCGAAAAGGTTGGGCTTCTCAGGTCTACTCGACACCACCTTGAGCTTGCCT